>CAKZKZ010000619.1 GCA_937124495.1 uncultured Dokdonia sp.
CAAAGATTCTATAAATACTTTTAATAATAGATATATTCTCAACACAAAAGATTATGCCCTTATTCAAACACAGTACAAATATGGAATCGTAAATTCTAATGGCAAAACGATTGGGTAAAAACCGGATCATTGCTGAAACGGGTGCTGGACAACACGGCGTGGCAACCGCTACAGTTTGCGCGCTCATGGGTTTAGAATGTATTGTGTATATGGGTGCTATTGATATCAAACGTCAAGCACCTAATGTGGCGCGTATGAAAATGCTAGGCGCAACGGTTCGACCTGCCATGTCAGGGAGTAAAACACTTAAAGATGCGACCAATGAGGCGATACGGGATTGGATTAATAATCCTGTAGACACGCATTATATTATCGGATCTGTGGTAGGACCACATCCATATCCAGATATGGTAGCACGTTTTCAGTCAGTGATTTCTGCTGAGACAAAAAAACAATTACATGAAGTCGAAGGACGTGAAAACCCTGATTATGTGGTAGCTTGTGTAGGCGGCGGGAGTAATGCTGCTGGATTATTTTATCATTATTTAGATCAACCAGAGGTAGGTATTATCGCGGTTGAGGCAGCTGGAAAAGGTATTGATACCGGAGAAAGTGCTGCCACATCTGCTCTGGGTCGTGAAGGAATTATACACGGAAGTAAAACGCTACTAATGCAAACACCTGACGGACAGATTACAGAGCCGTATTCGATTTCAGCAGGATTGGACTACCCAGGCGTAGGTCCCATGCATGCTAATTTATTCAGAACAGGGCGTGGGGAGTTTATCTCTATCACCGATGATGATGCGATGCAAGCAGGTCTTGAACTCAGTAAATTAGAAGGAATTATTCCTGCCATAGAAACCAGCCATGCTCTTGCCATTTTTGAAACTAGAAAATTCAATCCTGATGATGTAGTAGTGATTAACCTTTCTGGACGTGGAGATAAAGATTTGAATACGTATATCGATTATTTCGGATTATAAAAACCAATTCCCCTCCTAGAAAGGCGGTGTACTGAGCTTGTCGATGTGAGCGATTGAGAGAGGTGTTTATATGCTTTCGCGAAAGCAGAAAAATAAAATAGAATGAGATTCCCGCCTACACGGGAATGAAAAAAATGTTACTACATGAACAGAATACAACAAAAACTCCAAGAAGATAAAAAATTACTCAGCCTCTATTTTACGGCTGGGTATCCCAATATAAATGACACTGTATCTATCTTACAACAATTACAAGATAGTGGTGTTGATATGGTAGAGATAGGATTGCCTTTTTCTGATCCGTTGGCAGATGGACCAACTATTCAAGAAAGTAGTACCGCTGCTTTAAAAAACGGAATGACGACACAAGTACTTTTTGATCAGTTGAAAGATGTGAGAAAGACCATTGATATTCCGTTGATTATGATGGGGTATTTTAATCCGATGTTACAATATGGGGTTGAGAAGTTTTGTGCCAAATGTCAAGAAATAGGAATTGACGGTATCATTATGCCAGATCTCCCACTCGCCGAATATGAAGCGGAGTACAAAGCTATTTTTGAAAAATACGGATTGATCAATGTATTTTTAATCACGCCACAAACCAGTGATGTACGTATCAAACAGATTGATGCCGCAAGTAACGGCTTTATTTATATGGTAAGTAGTGCAAGTACCACAGGGTCACAAAGTGGTTTTGGAAACACGCAATCTGAGTACTTTGAACGTATTGCCAATATGAAGCTTAACAACCCTCAGATTGTAGGTTTCGGAATTAGTAATTCAGCAACGTTTAAGGCGGCTACCGCTTACGCGAAAGGTGCCATTATTGGAAGTGCTTTTATAAAACATATCACGTCACATGGAGCCAATAGTGTAGAAGCGTTTGTGAAGACAATACGGTAATTAAAAATTTCACAAATTCAGAAAATTATATATTTTTGAGTATTTCATCGATCATTTAATGCTTTTTGTCGATATTTATTTTTTTTTGCCTTGAAATAAATTGATAAGCTAGATGCCTCATATTTTTGTAGTAACAGAACTCAAGACTATGAAAACAATTATTCTTTTAGTGCTATTTACTTTCACATTTAATACAGCAACAGCTGCATTATCTTCTTCTGAAAAGCAAGCACTAATCGATTTGTATCATGCAACAAATGGTGATGATTGGACAGCATCTTGGGACTTAACGACTCCTGTCGAAAATTGGAAAGGAGTTACGATCATTAATAATACTGTAGTCGCATTACAACTTACAAATAACAACCTCAATGGAGAGCTTCCTACATCTATAGGAAATCTAGTCAACTTAAAAGTTTTAAATCTCCATAATAATACTTTAAAGGGAAATCTACCTACTTCTCTTGGAAACTTAGGTAAATTAAAACAGCTCAATGTTTCTCTAAATACATTCCAAGGCAACATACCTGAAGAAATCTCAAAAATAGATAGCCTTGAGTACTTATATATCTATGCTAATGATTTTACAGGATCATTACCTACAAAACTTAGTGAGCTACCACATTTAAAAAGAATCCGTATGTATGCAACAAACATGCAAATGGACACCACAAATACGCTTGCAATTTTATATTAATTATAGACGACGCCCCTACTTTTTTTGCCCCAAATCAAATTGAAAAAACAGAGACACTCCCCCAAGTGTCTCTATTTTTTTTATATAGTCTATAGTACATATTAGTATATCATTACAACTTAAAGATGCTTTTGAGTTTTCATAGTGATGTTATATTAAAACTAGGTCGGATTATATTTTGGTTTCTGCGTATCTTACCTACCATATAGAATAAATCTATTTATTGTATGAAAAATAATCGTCGCAGGTCTTTTATAAAAAAATTACTCGCAGGTACTACAGGCGCTATTTTAGCACCTTCATTTACAGCAACAGCTACAAATAATACACGGCAGTTTCCTTCTTTAGATATTGATGATACCTCAGAAGCTTTTTGGGAAGAAGTAAAACAACAATTTAGATTTGCTGATGGGCTTCATTATTTCAATAATGCTTCCTTAGGTTCCTCACCTATTCCTGTACAAGAAGCCACCAATACATTCAGAGCAACATTAGATAGTTTTCCTTCTAAATACATGTGGGGTGATTGGAGTGATGAAAAAGAAACCGTACGTCAAAAAGTAGCAGACCTCTTTACTGTTTCTAAAGAAGAAGTTGCGATTACACATAATACTACCGAAGGAATGAACCTCATCGCTCGTAGTTTTGATTTACAACCTGGTGATGAGGTGATTTTAGGAGATCATGAGCATCATAGTGGTACGGTTCCGTGGAAAGTCTGGCAAGAGGCAAAAGGAATTCGATTGGTACGTCCTGTACTGCCTATACTTCCAAAAACGGTGGAGGGTATCGTGTCGGTGTATAGAGATGCAATTACGCCTAGAACCAAAGTGATTTCAATGTGTCATATTGTAAATACCAATGGAATGATCTTACCTGTAAAGGAGATTTCAGAAATGGCGCGCAAAAGAGGTATTCTCGTAGCAGTAGATGGCGCTCAAAGTTCAGGCATGTTTGACATCGACCTTCACGATCTAGGATGTGATTTCTATACCGCAAGTGCCCACAAGTGGCTTTTTTCGCCGAAAGGCATTGGTATATTTTATGCAAAACAAGAAAGCCAACACTATTTAAAACCCTTGGTAGTGGCTTATGGATATGATGACACTAGTATACGCCGTCTTGAGAATTACAATACGCGAAATTTACCTGAATACTTAGGATTAGGTGCCGCCGTAGATTTCCATACAAATATTGGAAAAGAAAAGATTACAAAACGTTCTTATGAATTGAAGAACTATTTCAGATCTAAAGTCCAAAACAATCCTATTTTCAAATTAAAAACCCCTGAAAGCGACCAGATATCTTGTGCCATACAAACGCTAGAAATTATTGATAAAGATGTGAGAGATGTCAAAAAACAACTCTTTGAAAATTATGGAATCGACACGCGACCGATGACGAATTTTGGGTTAAATAGTGTACGTGTTTCTTTTGCAATTTTTATTACGAAAAAGGATATTGATTATTTGGTAGGTGCATTGGAGGAGATTGCTGTGTAAGGGATAGAAATAGTATTGATATCTAAAACAAAGCTTTCTACAAAAGCTTTTCACTACTTTTTAGATCTTGTAGTACGTTTTTCTTTATTCTTCACAAAAATGAGCTTGTGTCTACTTTTGGGGTTTTCTCGTTGTTCTAGATCAAAGTTTCCAATCGATTTAATTAATGGGGTTAATTTATCAAATCCATAATTTCTAGAGTCAAAATTAGGTTGCTTTTTTTGCAATAGGCTGCCAACATCTCCAAGGAAAGCCCAACCATCTTCATCAGAAAGATCTGAAATCGTGGTTGCAATTAATCTAATATCCTTTCGGGTGATTTTATCTACATTCGTTTTTTCAGCATCTTGGTGATCATCACTTTTCTTATCTTCTTTATTTTTAAGAATTTCGATATAAATGAATCGATCACAGGCAACAATGAAAGGATTTGGGGTTTTCTTTTCTCCAATACCAATCACTTGCATCCCAGCTTCTCTTAACCGCGTAGCTAATCGTGTGAAGTCACTATCACTTGACACTAAACAAAACCCATTGACTTTGCCACTATAAAGAATATCCATCGCATCTATGATCATAGCAGAATCTGTTGCATTTTTGCCCGTCGTATATCCATATTGTTGAATAGGCGTAATGGCATTTTCTAATAATAAATTTTTCCATTTATTCAGATTAGGTTTTGTCCAATCTCCATAAATTCTCTTAATGGTTGGATTTCCATACTTTGTAATTTCCTCCATCATCTCTTTGACATGAGCCGATGGAATATTGTCTCCATCTATAAGTACAGCTAAGTTGATATTCGTATTCATATTTTATTCATCTCTTTAAGTTTTACTATTTTCGATGTATACAAACAGCAATTTTTATTTGATTTTTATTTCTCAATCCTCCCGTACGATTTTAGGGTTTTCAATGTCCATAGGGTTTGTATACCGGCCCACTCCAATTTTGTTCCTTCACTTATTCCGTACCAAGTATCCCATCGCCCGTCATCTTTCTGTTTATGAATTATTCCTTCTAGGTCTGACTCAATGGATTCTTTAGAAAAGATAGGATTCAAAATATGATCAGGATATGGAGCATAACTCAAACTGTGCGGTTTCCCATAAAGTCCCCAACCTTCATCCGATACCTCTTTACAAAGCACTCCGTCAGCAACGATCCATTTTTTTAAATCATCAATTGCTTCATTTGCTTTTTTTCTATTCTTAGTGTATTGCAAAAACTGTAATTGTCTCGGCACACATAGATGACAAAAAACATGTTTTTCTTTTATCCGTTCTATCTCATTCCAAACAAATTGTTCTGCTTTGTTCATCCAAGGAATATCTATTTCATATTTTTCAAGTATCCCCAATAATGATGAAGTTGTACTAAGAGCTGCCCATTCTTTGACTGTTTTAAAATGGTCATTGCATGGATATTCACTTTTGGGTCTAAACATCCATGGGATCCCACCTTTTTCAGTGGTAATACTTTCAAAATAAGGCATAAAATCTTCTAGTATCAATGCTGGGTTCAGATAGTCAACTTCGTCTAAGATTTCAAGAGCCATAATACTAAAAAGTGGTTGGCTTTCTGGCGATGCTGTATCTGGTTCCATTCCGTGACCAAAACCACCATCATTATTTCGATACGCATACACGGAATGAAAAACTCCATTTGCTGAATCTCCATTAAAATGAAAGTCAAACAATCTTCGTTCTATCATTCTTGCATTTACCAAAATAAAATCGCTGGCTTTTTCAAAATTTTGCCTCGTGAGTTTCACAATTATTCTTTTTATTTGGTTGTTTTTTAATGGCGTACAACAACGATATAAAGGACAAATACTCTATGTTCTAGGCATACTTATGATTATATAATAATCAACAAGACACCTTCCTATTCATAAAATATTCTATAGCAAGAATTCCATCTTTACTTCTCATTCACCTTTACTCTTACATCATTGGCATACGGGCGTACCACTTCAGGTACCAGGTCTGAACAATCACCTCCATGGCTAATCACTTCTCGTACAATAGAAGATGAGATATAACTTTTACCAGAGGAAGTCAGTAAGAAAACGGTTTCTATTCCAGATAGTTTTCTATTGGTATGTGCGATGGCTTTTTCAAATTCAAAATCTCCTGGATTACGAAGTCCGCGTAAAATAAATGCTGAATCTTGTTCTTTACAGAAATCTATGGTGAGTCCTTTATAACTCATCACCTTAATCTTAGGTTCATCCTTAAAAGTTTCTTCCAGAAAACGAAGACGCTGTTCTAAAGAGAACATATACTTCTTTGCTGAATTAACGCCTATCGCTAAAATCACCTCATCAAATAAGGTAACGCCACGTTCTATAATATCATAATGCCCTATAGTAACAGGATCAAAGGATCCTGGGAAAACTGCTCTTCTCATTCTTTAAAAATACGAATTTTAGAAATGATGTTTACGTATCGTAACACTATCATTTTTATTGATTGATTCTTTTCATTTCTATTACCATAGTTCTCGACTACGCTCGAAGTGACATCTGATGCTTCTTTTAAAATGTTTTTTTATATGCTTTCGCGAAAGCGGAATTAACTTAAGTAGCAAAATCTATTTTTCATTGATAAAAAAAATGAGATTCTAGCCTTTACCGGAATTGAACATTTAGATGTGTGTTCAATCAAAAAAACCTTCGGCAACCCATTTCTCTTTCCATACCTTCCAGAAAGATTCAAACTCTGTTTTAGAAAATGAGTATTCTTCTACAAATTTTCGCTTTGCTTTGGCAACGGATCGTAGATTTTTTACGTATGTCAAAAAGATAAATTGTGCAGGGTTTAATTCAAATAAACCCAACTTATAACCCTTTCGTATTAAAATCGCATAACTATCTTCTTCAAAAGGTAATTCTGGTTTTTGATCTTGAATATATGCTTTGTAATAGGTACTGATAGGAAACCGATTCCTAAACAGATAACACACAGGCGTAAGCACCAAATCCCTATCATTATACGATGAAGATGGTGTATGATTTTTAGGAATACGCTCATCAAAAGCGCTATTAATTTGATATTCAAACTGAGCCAACTCAATCATGAAGTCTGGCCAAGATTCTTTCTGGTTGCTATCTTGATCAGGACGTGTTTGTTGTAAAAATGCAGCAAAGTGTCTGCCCAAATCGGCGAGTGTATAACTGCCAGACGGGTACTCACTTAAAAAGATATCTGCGAAATTTTGAAATAGATTATACCCCAAAGCATACGCTAGTGCAGGAAACTGTTTTTCCATACAGTCTCGTAATCGTGCGATATAACTCCGTTGATAAATTGCCAAATGCTGACTTGCTGTTAACTTTCTAGTACTATGTATTCGAGTTTCAACACTACCATCTTCGTATGGTTGTAACAATTGCTGTTGCATCCAAGATTGTACATTTCGTAATTGAGAAGTCGCTTCGCGATGTTTTTCTTGATCTATATACATTAATCGATAAACTCTTTGGTCACCTCATTGACCATAAAATTAATAGGATTAGACACATCAGCATTGATACGTTTTGGCGCTTGTGATGGTGATATTACTGGCTGTTCTAATCCAGACATATATTGTTTTGCTTTTAGTAATTCTTGATGACACACATCAAAAGAC
>CAKZKZ010000620.1 GCA_937124495.1 uncultured Dokdonia sp.
GATTCAGCTTCAAGTATTATAAGCGCAACATTAAGTGGTCTTGAAGCAGACGGCTCTATCACATTTATGGATGTAGATGCATCAGGAAATATTGATGATTCAGATGCAACCGAACTAGCACTACCATTAGGTTTTGAATCTACTTCGCTTAACTATAACCCAATTGGTTTTGAAGGTGCAGTACCAACTGTAGCAGCAAATCCTGTTGTTGGAGGTTTAAATAATAGCTCTAATGTTTTAAGATCTTTAAAAAGTGAAGGGTCTATATTCTTTGCTGGACAATTCATTGATCTAGATGTACCTGTCGATTTTTCTGAAAATCAAATTATTAGTGCACTAGTATTGTCTCCAAACGCTGGAGCTCCTGTGAGAGTCGCATTTGAGAATAGTAGTGATCCTGCCTCTCAAATCAGAGTAGATATAAGTACAACTGTGAGTGATCAATGGGAAGAATTAATTTTTGATTTTAGCGCGCTAATTAACCCTGCTGTAGATTATGATAGAATGGTGATCATTTTTGACATCGATGAAGCAAATCCTTCAGCGGGTGATGGTTCTGTATATTATATAGATGATATTCAATTAACTGATGGTTCAGGAGGAAATACTGGTGGAGATAATTTATTAGAAAACGGTGACTTTGAACAAGGAATGACTGTATGGGAAGGAAATGGCTTTAATGTACAGACAGAAGGAGGAAATAGTTTCAATTTTGTAGATGTTGCTACGGCTGGAGATCCATTTGCTGTTAACTTAAGTCAAAGAGGATTAAACATTACAGAAGGTGAAACCTATACATTAACCTTTGATGCCTCTACAGATGCAGCTAATGGAAGTCGTACTATGATTGCTGGAATTGGTCTTTTTGAAGCTCCATTTACAAATCAAACAATGGAAATTACTGCAACAGAAACAACACAAACATTCACGCTAGAACTTACTGCTAATTTCAGCTCTACAGACAGCCGTGTATTATTTGACATGGGTGCAGATACAGGTATTTTAGTTATTGACAATGTTACTTTAGTAGTATCAGATGGTGGAGGAAACTCTGGAGGAAATGTATTAACTAATGGTGATTTTGAAGAAGGAATGACCGTATGGGAAGGAAATGGATTTAATGTGCAAACTGATGGAGGAAACAGCTTCAATTTTGTAGATGTCGCTACGGCTGGAGATCCTTTTGCTGTTAACTTAAGCCAAAGAGGGTTAAACATTACAGATGGTCAAACCTATACATTAACCTTTGATGCTTCTACAGATGCAGCAACAGGGAGTCGTACCATGATTGCCGGTATTGGTCTCTTTGTAGCCCCATTTACAAATCAAAGTATGGAATTCACGATTACTGATACGCCAGAAACCTATACAGTAAACCTTACAGCAGATTTCAGTTCGGCAGATAGCCGAGTGTTATTTGATATGGGTGCAGATACAGGTGTCATCGTTATTGACAATGTATCCTTAGTCTTGAATTAAAAAAGAAAATTTACAAGTACGTATAATAGATGACAAAACACACATTCTTAATATCAATAGTACGCTTTCGCGAAAGCGTACTTAGATAATCTAAAATAGGTCTCTATAACATTGATAACACGATGATTGTTTGTCACACACTAAAAAAAGAAAAATGAAATTGAAAAATATAATCTTAAAAAGTATCGCCTACAGCTTTGCCTTATGTATGGTCTGGAGTTGTAATGAGGATGAAGGCACTGATATTGGTCTAGCAAATCTCAACCTAGTCTTTGAAGATAATTTTGATGGCGAAGCAGGGCAATCTATTAATACCGATGTTTGGAACTTTGACATAGGAACAGGTCAAAATGGTTGGGGAAATCAAGAATTACAGTATTATACAGATCGTCCAGAAAATGTTTCTCTAGATGGAGAAGGAAATATGGTTATTACTGCTCGTAGAGAGGTTTTTCAAGGATCTCCTTTTACCTCAGCTAGAATTAATACTAAAGACAAAATCGAACAAAAATATGGCCGTTTTGAAACCCGTTTAAAAGCACCAGGAGGACGTGGTGTTTGGCCAGCATTTTGGATGTTAGGCGCAAATATTGAAACTGAACCAGATGACGACCCTGCAACAATTGCATGGCCATTTGTAGGAGAAATAGATGTCTTAGAAATGAGAGGTCAAGAACCATTTAAAAGTATTGGAAGCATACACGGACCTGGATATTCTGGTGGTGGAGCAATCTCTGGTGAGTTTGACCTAGTAGATGATCGCTTTGATGCCGGTTTTCATGTATTTACAGTGGATTGGACTCCTGATTATATAGATTATTTTATTGACGGAGTTCGTTTTAATAGAATCAGCAAAGAAGACATTCCAGCTGGAACCGACTGGGTTTTTGATGACCAACCATTCTTTGTATTGCTAAATGTTGCAGTTGGAGGTTCGTTTGTAGGATTTCCAGTAGATTCAACACCATTACCTCAACGTATGATCGTAGACTATGTACGTATCTACGAAATCGGAGAATAAATTACATAACGGCAAAAAATAACAATATCGATTCATTTCTATAATATTAGAATAGCGATACCATTTTCAGTATGATAATTCTCTGAGAATTATGCACAAAACTGTTTATCGTTTTCAAGCTAATCTATAAGACTATAAAATACTCGATGTAAAGAAGTATTGTTCCTTTAGATACTTCAAATAAATTCATGTGAATCAATAATAACCATCTCTACAAACAAGAGATGGTTATTATGAAAAATTACCAATGACGAGACAACCCATTTATATAGGAAATAAACTAGCTTCTTTTAGCGAAAATGAAATCAAAGGAGAACTCATCACTTTTGATAATGAAGTATATTATAAGATTTCTAACAGCAATCTAATGAGACCCTTTTTTATGAGTCTTATTAGTGACTCAAACCATTGGATGTTTATCGCTAGCAATGGAGGATTATCTGCTGGTAGAAAAGACTCTGACCATGCTTTATTTCCTTATTATACAGATGACAAAATTACCGAGTCAAATAATGTAACAGGAAGTAAAACCTTACTTAAAGTATATAAGGATGGTAAAATATTTTTATGGGAACCTTTCACAAATAAATATGAAGGGGTGTATGATATTACACGCAATCTGTATAAAAATAATCACGGTAACAAAGTCATCTTTGAAGAACACAATAAAGATTTTGGTCTTACCTATAGATACCAATGGAATTCTAGTGACACCTATGGATTTGTAAAAAAATCTACTTTAGTGAATAACCTAGATAGCACTATTAAAGTAACCGTACTTGATGGGGTACAGAATATTATTCCATACAGTGTTGGCGAAGACATACAAAAAACAGGAAGTAATCTTGTTGATGCGTATAAGCGAAATGAATTGGTTCCAGATTCTGGTGTTGGTATTTTTGCACTTAGTGCTACTATTGTTGATAAGGCAGAACCAAGTGAAGCCTTAAAAAGTAATATCGTTTGGTCATTAGGTTTTGAGAACCCTAAATACCTCGTGTCCTCGCTTCAATTGGAAGCCTTTAGACATGGAGAAGCTATTCGTCAAGAAACAGATATAAAAGCAGAACGCGGTGCTTATTTTGTATATGAAGAGATTGAATTGGACGCTCGTAGTCAAAGAGAGTGGATGTTTATTGCCAATACAAATCAAACTATAAGTTCGATCATAGAGATTTCTGAAAATATAAAGGCAAATCCAAATCTTATCGAATTAGTTCAAGAAGACATTGATCTAGGAACGAAGCGACTTTTAGAACTTGCAGGTGCTTCTGATGCCATGCAATTAAGCGCCAACAAACTTAGAAACACACGACATTTTGCAAATACACTCTTCAACATCATGAGAGGAGGTATTTTTGATCACAATTATCAAATAGAAAAATGGGATTTTGAAAGCTATTTAGCCAAGGCAAATACAGCTATTTTTGAAAAAGTAAAGTCAATAATAGCTGTATTACCTAAACAATTTTCATTATCAGATTTAAAAGCCATAGCATCTCAACATGATGACCCTCATTTTAAAAGGTTATGTTTAGAATACATGCCATTAAAATTTAGTAGAAGACATGGAGATCCAAGTAGACCTTGGAATAAATTTTCTATCAATACTCGAAGTGAAGTTGATGGTTCTAAAGTATTAGATTATCAAGGCAACTGGAGAGATATCTTCCAAAATTGGGAAGCATTAGCCCTCTCCTATCCTGAGTTTATTGAAAGTATGATTCATAAGTTTTTAAATGCAACTACATTTGATGGCTATAATCCATACCGAGTAACAAAAGATGGTTTTGACTGGGAAACTATTGAAGAAGACAATCCTTGGGCTTATATAGGATATTGGGGAGATCATCAGATTATCTACTTACAGAAATTTTTAGAGATCATAGAGAACCATAACCCTGGAAAATTAGCTAGTTATTTTGACAAAGATCTTTTTGTATATGCCAATGTTCCATACAAGATAAAAAGCTATTCTGAGACTCTTAAAAATCCTAAGGATACGATTGACTTTGATTTTGATCTTGATCATATTATCAATGAAAGAAGAACATCTCTAGGCGTAGATGGTGCCCTCTTGCAAAATGCAAAAGAAGCTATCTATACGGTCAATTTTATAGAAAAAATTCTGGCTACAGTACTAGCCAAAGTATCTAACTTCATTCCAGAAGCTGGTATCTGGCTGAACACTCAGCGCCCAGAATGGAATGATGCCAATAATGCACTTGTAGGTAATGGAGTATCTATGGTTACTTTATACTACCTAAGACGATTTTTAAATTTCTTTGGTGATATTATTTCTACATCTTCTACTAAAGAAACCCAAATATCTGAAGAGTTACTAGCTTTTTACAGCAGTGTTACTTATACCCTTAGCACGCATAAAAATGTGTTAAACGGTACTATTTCTGATATGGATCGTAAAAGTATTTTAGATGGTCTAGGAAGTGCAGCAAGTACCTATAGGACACAAATATATGAATATGCTTTTTCAGGAAAAAAAGAGCAAATCTCGTTAGCTAATATTTCAGATTTTATAACCACTACGCTTGCTTATATTGAGCATACAATAGATGCAAACAAGCGAGAAGATCATCTGTACCATGCGTACAACCTAATGACAGTTAATAATGAAAAAGAGGTTTCTATAAGTCATCTAGAAGAAATGCTAGAAGGTCAAGTGGCAGTGTTAAGCTCTGGATATCTTAGTTCTAAAGAAAATCTTGAAGTCCTAGATAGTTTAAAAAACAGCGCTTTATTTAGAGAAGATCAATACAGTTATATCCTATACCCTAACAAAGAATTATCTAAATTCTTAGAGAAAAACCAAATCCCTCAAGAAGCTGTTCAGGAATCAAAACTCCTACAGCAACTCTTGGAAGATGGTAATACCCATATCATTCAAAAAGATATCAAAGGGAATTATCATTTCAATGGTAATTTCAATAATGCTAAAAGACTTAATGAAGCCCTTGATGCTTTAAATAATCCTGACTATCAGAAGCTCATTGACAATGAACGTCAATTTTTATTAGACACCTATGAAGTTGTCTTTAATCATAAAGCTTTTACAGGAAGATCAGGAACATTCTTTGGTTATGAAGGTCTTGGTTCGATTTACTGGCACATGGTGTCTAAATTGCTCCTTGCGGCACAAGAATGTTGCTTAAAAGCCATCAAAGAAAACGAAAACGAAGAGATTGTTGGTCGATTATTAGAGCATTATTATGAAATAAATGAAGGTATTGGAGTTCATAAATCTCCAAAGTTGTATGGAGCCTTTCCAACAGATCCGTATTCACATACTCCAGGAGGAAAAGGAGCTCAACAGCCAGGTATGACGGGACAAGTAAAAGAAGATATTTTAAGTCGTTTTGGAGAATTAGGCGTATTTGTGAATGAAGGTAAACTTCAGTTTAGTCCAGATATGTTACGTAAATCAGAGTTTTTAGAGGCATCACAGCCATTTGATTACATAGATGTAACGATTCAAAAGCAACGTATTGAGGTCCCGAAGGATTCTATATGTTTTACCTATTGTCAAGTACCTATCATCTATACCATTTCAGAAAAAGCTGGTATCGAAGTACTTTTAAAAGACAGTACATCATATACGTTTGATTCGTTGAGTATAAACAAGGAATTAAGTCATCAGGTATTTAATCGTACAGGAGATATTCATCAAATAAACGTGGCAGTAACAAGTCACTATTTAAAGTAATATGAACTATCGAAAATTAAATATGTAGATCGATTTTTTATATACGCTTTCGCGAAAGCGTACTTAGAATCTATCCCTTTTTTAATACGGTATTTCAATAATAATAAAAAGAGCAAAACATGAAAACAAAACACACCCTAGTAGGCCTACTCCTCACTATTTGTGTCTTGTCATGTCAAGAATCTATGAAAGCTCCCGAAACCCCTACACCACAAATAACACCAAAACACGTGACAGCGAAAGATATATTAGGAAATCCAGACTATTTAGCTATTTCTTATGGCGGTTATCGTATGACCTCTCGTGATAGTCAACCTACCATAGCAGAATTAAAAGATGACTTGAAATTACTTCATGCCATGAATATTAAGATGCTAAGAACCTATAATGTTCAATTAGCGCATGCATCAAACATTCTTAAAGCGATAAAAGAGCTTAAGGAAGAAGATTCAAGTTTTGAGATGTATGTCATGCTAGGTGCTTGGATAGATTGCTTAAATGCTTGGACTGGACGTGCACCTGATCACAATATAGAAAGCCCTCAAAATGAAGAAGAGATTGGGAGAGCAGTCGATTTAGCACAACAATATCCTGATATTGTTAAAGTCATTGCTGTAGGTAATGAAGCCATGGTTAAATGGGCTACTGCCTATTTTGTACAACCTGATGTGATTTTAAAATGGGTACATCATTTACAAGAGCTCAAAAATAAAGGAGCATTATCTAAAGATCTATGGATTACCAGTTCTGATAATTTTGCTTCATGGGGAGGTGGTGAAGATCAATATCATGTCAAAGCGCTAGAAGATCTTATAGCTGCGGTAGATTATCTCTCTGTACACACCTACCCGATGCATGATACACACTACAATCCTGTATTCTGGGGGGTATATGGCCAAGAAAGCGAAGGTACCAAAACAGAAAAAATAGATGCCGCTATGAAGCGTGCAAAAAAATATGCCGTTTCACAAGTAGACAGTGTTGCTAAGTATGTAAAAAGTTTAGGTCTTGATAAGCCTATTCATATTGGCGAAACGGGATGGGCAAGTTCTTCTAATGAGCTTTATGGAGCCAATGGTTCTAAAGCGACAGATGAGTATAAAGAAGCATTATTCTATGAGCACATGCGAGATTGGACCAATGAAAACGGAATGTCTTGCTTTTATTTTGAAGCTTTTAATGAGCCATGGAAAGATGCTCACAATGCTGGAGGATCAGAAAATCATTTTGGCTTATTTACAGTAGATGGCAAAGCAAAATATGCACTTTGGAAATATGTAGATCAAAACACTTTTAAAGGCTTAACTCGAGACGGAAATCCGATAACTAAGACCTATAATGGAGATAAAAAAGCATTGTTACAAGATGTCCTTTTACCTCCTTCAAAAGGGAAGGTACTCATGAATCAGTAATATTATGAAATATTTTAATATATATAGTTTACTCATACTCGCAACTGTAATTATGGCTTGCACAACAGATAACACACTTCAGGTTGACGTTT
>CAKZKZ010000621.1 GCA_937124495.1 uncultured Dokdonia sp.
CCTTTGGTCCTGTGAGTACACTAATGCCTTATAATGGTGTAGAAGAAGCGATACTGCTCGCTCAAATGGGAAAAGGATCACTCGTGAGTTCTGTGGTGACGGCAGATAACGCTTTCGCGAAAGCGTATACTGTAGAAGCTGCATCCCATCATGGACGTATCTTAACTCTCAATAGGGAAAGCGCTCCCCAAAGTACAGGACACGGTTCGCCATTACCATTGTTAGTCCATGGAGGTCCTGGACGTGCAGGTGGCGGAGAAGAAATGGGTGGATTACGAGGAATCAAACATTATATGCAACGTTGTGCTGTGCAAGGAAGCCCTACTAGTCTAACAGAGATTACAGGAATATACCAGCCTAATGGCGCATATACAGAAGCAGAAAAGCATCCATTTGCGTATCATTATGAAGATATTAAACCAGGAATGAGTCTGCAAACGCACAAGCGTACACTTACCGATACCGATATTCAGAATTTTGCAAATCTTACCTGGGATCATTTTTATGCCCATACAGATATCACAAGTTTGGATGGAAGTATTTTTCAGAAACGTACAGCACACGGATACTTTATCATATCGGCAGCAGCAGGATTGTTTGTGTACCCTAATAAAGGACCAGTTTCTGCAAATTACGGATTGGAAGATATTCGTTTTTTACGTCCGTTGTATCATAATGACACCATCTATGTGCGTCTTACTTGTAAAGAAAAACGTGAACGCGATGTGTCGGGAAGAGAACATCCAAGTGGTATTGTAAAATGGTATGTAGAAGTCTTTGATGCGGAGCCTGTAGATTATGAAAATGGAAAAACAGATGAGGAAGCAACAGCGTTAGTCGCTGTAGCTACCATCCTTACCATGGTAGAGAAAAAACAAACTACGTTTGTTGAAATGACAGACGAAAAAATAAATGCTTGTCTCTCAAAATTAACGAAAGATCACAAACCAAATTGGGGAATGATGAGTGCTCAGCACATGATTGAACATTTAGAGTTTAGTTATCGTGTCGCAGGAAATCAGTTTCAAGAATTTGACATCGCTACTCCAGAAAAACATATAGATAAAGTGAGGGCAACCTTATGGAATTATGAAAAAATGCCACAAAACTATGAGATGCCTTTGATGAAAAAAGGAGAGGTTGAAGACTTGCGTCATTTAGATTTAGAGACAGCAATAAAGAAGTTTTGGGAAGCAAGAGCAGTGTTTAAAGACTTCTATAAGAAAAACCCTAAGGCCACAACAAAGAATCCTGTTTTTGGATACTTAACCAAATATGAATGGTACTTGCAAGAACGCAAACATTTGAGCCATCATTTTGAACAATTTAATTTATTAGACTAATCGAATCAGGAAACAAGAGTCCTGATTCTTGTTTCCTGATTCTTGAATCAAAAATATGACACAACCATACGTAAAAGAAGATATACATAACGGAATTTCAACCATCACGTTTTTTCATCCTGCACACAATAGTTTACCAGGAGATATTCTTGCAAAACTAGCGAAGACTATTACAGAAGCTGGACAAAATAATGTTGTAAAAGTCATTATCCTAAAAAGTGGTGGTGATCGTACATTTTGCGCAGGTGCAAGTTTTAAGGAATTAATCAATATTAATGATGCAGAGACGGGGCGTGTTTTCTTTTCTGGATTTGCTAATGTTATTAACGCCATGCGTACATGCCCTAAATTTATTATAGGAAGAGTACAAGGAAAAACTGTAGGTGGCGGTGTAGGTGTTGCCAGTGCAACAGATTACTGTATGGCAAGTAAATTTGCAAGTATCAAGCTAAGCGAACTCAATGTAGGGATGGGTCCTTTTGTGGTAGGCCCTGCTGTAGAGCGTAAGTTAGGCCTTACAGGAATGTCACAAATAGCGATTGATGCCAATACCTTTTATGATGCCGAATGGGCAAGACAAAAAGGATTGTATGCACAGGTATATGATAGCACAGAAGCACTAGATGAAGCAGTACAAGCATTTGCAGAGAATCTATGTACCTATAACCCCGAAGCGATGCGAGAAATGAAAACCATCCTCTGGAAAGGGACAGAAGATTGGGATACACTTCTAGCAGAAAGAGCCGCAATTTCAGGGCGTCTTGTACTAAGTAATTTTACAAAAGAAACATTGAAGCGTTTCAAATAGATCAATCTATTTCTATAATACTTTTAATAGGAATGGTGACACCTTTTTTAAGGATAACATCATTCTTGGTGACACCCCATACGGTGGTGTAAATAAAAATAACTCTGTTTAAAGAATCTTTGAAATAGATGCGAACTTTATTTTTGACAGCATTGCCAGAGCGCATGGCTCTATTAATAGCATATAAACGGAGTTCTTTTTCTTGACGAGTCTTTATAACGTCTTCTTGGGTGAACTTGAGAGCGTATAAAAACTCCTTTTTAGTGGAGTGAATTTTTCCTGTGATTTCCATGAGGGTGGATTGTTTTAAGTTGGGTCGTAATGATAACGAAAATACTTGCGTAATTATGTTATTTTTGGGTAATATTTAACAATTTTTATCAACAATAGTGTTAAAAGATCAATAAGTATTAAAAAACACTCAGTAATATTTGAGTAATTGATAAACAACGTTTAAAATCATGATATATAGTTTTAAAGGGCATATTCCCGTAGTACATCCATCTAGTTTTGTACATCCATTAGCTGCTGTAACGGGTAATGTTATTATAGGAAAGAACTGCTATGTTGGGCCTGGGGCTGCTATACGTGGTGATTGGGGAGAAATTATACTAGAAGATGGAGTTAATGTACAAGAAAATTGTACTGTGCATATGTTTCCAGGAAAATCAATACGCTTTCGCGAAAGCGCACACGTAGGTCATGGAGCCGTGATACATGGCGCTAACTTAGGGCGTAATTGTCTCATTGGGATGAATAGCGTAATTATGGATGATGCTATAATAGGAGATGAGTGTATTGTAGGTGCTATGGCGTTTGTTAAAGCAGAAGCGGTCATTCCTAATCGGAGCCTTGTTGTAGGAAACCCTGCTAAAATTATAAAAAAAGTAAGCGATGAAATGATTGCTTGGAAAACAGCAGGAACAAAATTGTATCAACAACTCCCCACCGATTGTCATGAGTCATTAAGAGAAGTAGAACCTTTGAGAGAGATTCC
>CAKZKZ010000622.1 GCA_937124495.1 uncultured Dokdonia sp.
CAGGAACAGTAGGATCTATAGACACAACTCGAAGAGTAGGAACCGCATAGGGATGTAACGTAACGGAGATGGGTACAAAAGCAAGAATGATACCCGTTACAGCTGCTATAATTAAAAAAAGAGCAGAAGATATAGCCAAAACCAAATGACTATATCTCCATATAGAAAGGGTCATATATTAAAGATATTGTTTTATGTATACTCATTTATTGAGGAATCATTCGTACGTAACGAATAAATCCCTTTCCTTCTACTTTACTTTTTACACTTTCAGACGTAAGTTCAAACTGCACATCTTCTGCATAATACTCTTGGTCCTCTACTGCCGTTTCAAATCGAATATTATACCCTGCATCTATTTTATCACTTGGAATTTTTAATACATTTATTTTACGTTCTCCTCCACTTATCGTAGCACCAGAAATAGCGTCAATATCTGGACGGCGTTTCCCATAAAATTTCCACCATTCTGGAATGTCACTATACCACTCTTTATCTTTTCCTTGTACGTATAATGTCTCTTCATATGCTCCTTCAGGATTGATTAATGATATGACTACATAAGCGCCTTCTCCTGTATAATTCGTCATTTGTATCAGACATTTTACAGACATTTTTTCTACAGGCTTTATAAAAGCAACTAACAGAAAAACAGTAACCATTGCTATTAGGGTTCTTTTAAAAATTGCTCCCATACTATTTAAGAAAGTTTAATTTGATATGTTGTTTTTGTAAAAGTTCGTTTTCACTAGCAAGATCTAAGACGGTTTCATCAAACTCTGTTTTGATGGTTTTATCTGCTCCTAAATCCAATAAATATTTAAGTATCGCATCATTCTCTGCTTTCATAGCAGCAATATGCAAGGCAGTATAGCCTTCATCATTCTTTGCATTGATATCAATACCAAAAGAGACCAAACGTTTTAATAAGGCTAAGTTATTTTTCTGAGTAGCTAGATGTACTAACGTATTGCCTCCCAGTTGTGTTTGATTCATTGACAATCCATTGTCTTGAAGTAACTTCAATTTAGCATCAAATACTTTTACATCTTTAGTTCTAAATGTATTAAGTAAATAATAGGCTAATGAATTCCCTTCTTTATCTTTTGTTTGAACATCTGCTCCTTTCTTTAGAAGAAAATCAACAATAGCTATTGTATTTCGATTGACGGCCATAGCCAATGTAGAACGTCCATTCTCATCTTTTGCATTAAAATCTTTCACATAGCCAGATAGATACTGAACTACTTTTAAGTCATTGCTATTTGCTGCATTCATAAAAGGAGAATCCCCACCCTCATCTTGCAAGTTAATATCAACTCCTTTTTCAATGAAATATGAATAAACAGCTAGATCTTTAGATTTGTATGCGATAGCATGTAACGGATTGCGACCTCGATCTCCAACCACATTCGTTTTGATTCCTAAATCTTCTAAAAATGCATAGGTATCTAATCCGTTTTGTGAGCTACGAGTTCCTTGACTTGCATACAGTATGGCATTTCCCCCTTCTTTATTAACTACATTAGGGTTTATTCCTTTTTTAATAATCATTTTCAAGAATTGAATGTTTCCTTTTTTTGCTGCATAATTAAATATGGTATTCCCTTTTGGATCTATTTCTTTTATATCAAATCCTTTGGTTATAAAATAGGCCAACTCTTTCTCATTCTCTAAATAAGGAGCGATAAGTAGTAATGCATTAACCCCATCTTTATTTTTCTCTTGATTTAGTATAGCTCCATTCTTTTCGAACAAATCATACACCGCCGCATCCTTTTGTCCTGTAGATGCGGCAAAAGTTACAGGTGTATTTCCGTGACTGTCGGTGATATTAATGACAGCACCTTTATCAAAAAGATGTTGCATGATACGCACATTCCCTTTATAAGCTGCCCAAAAAATATAGGTGCGACTATCGTGCGTTCTCTTCTTTACATCATTTCCTTCTAAAGAAAGTAGATATTTAATAGTTGTCTCTTTTTTTTTTTTTAATAAAGCATATACAACGGCATCAAAAGCATTTCTATTGAGTTGAGAAGGATCATTCCCAGCTTTGACATCTGTTTTCACTTTTTCTACAGAAGGATTATTTTTCCAATAATCACGTTGTAAGAAAGCATTTTCTTGCGCAATTCCTGTAAATGAACAAACAAAAAGTACGAGTAAGAGTATATAACGTAATGATTTCATATTATGGTTTTTTAACAAAAGATTCAATAACAGGATTAATCTGCTCCTGCTTAGTTATTGCATCATCAAAAAGATGCTTATACAATGCTTTGTTATCGACTTTAGCTTCTAATGATAAATCACTATTTCTACCATATACCTCATCCCATTTGGCACGAACTAATTCCCATTTTATAGTGTGATCTTTCCACCATTTTGCTGCTGCGGCACAACGACTTTCATCCACTCGTTCGTAGGTATTATATCCTTTTTCTTGTGCGATAATCATATCATCTTCACCTGATGCTCTAACGACCTTATCATTATCTTGATCATGAATCCAGCCTGAATCTGTAATTTCTTGACGATTTCCACGTACGGTTATATTATAATCGCTTCTCGTTGTGTATTCTCTACGAGGTAATGGTGCATCTGTCCTATTTTCCCAAAAACTCTTTCCATCTACATGAACCCATGTAGCAGAGCCTTCATATCTAGGACTATCATCTACTTGAAACACTTTTTGAGTCCATTGCCCTTTTACATCATCTTTCGATTTTTGTTCGTAACGCCAATTATTATCACCATCATACATATAAAAGTCTTGATTTTCAAATACCCAATCTTGCCTCCAATGTTTTACAATATGAGGACTTGATGGGTTTCCTACTTGCAGAAGGTGCTGTATAGACACTTTATTTTTTTCATCTATAACCAATGCTGCATATTCTAATGCTGTTGATTTTTCTGGATGTGAAGGTTTGTATAAAGAATCTCCACTATATTCAAATGTCTCCACAAAATTAAAAGTAACCTCAAAACAGCCACACATATTTTTAATGGCCTCTGCATCTTGTTTCTTTTTGCTTTGTGCCTGTAGTGTGACTAGCATCAAAAATGCAATTAACGTAGTGATTGTATTTTTCATTGTATTTCTTTTTGATTAATTATTTCGAGACAAAAATAGTTATTTTT
>CAKZKZ010000623.1 GCA_937124495.1 uncultured Dokdonia sp.
GCCGAATATGACGCTGCAAAAGAAGCGCAGGGGATGATAGAAATGCGTATCTCAAAATTGGAAGAACTTGCTTCTAATGCACGTATTATAGACGAATCTCAACTAGATACAAGTAAAGTCTTAGTACACTCTACCGTGAAGATTAAAAATCAAATCAATGGTATGGAAATGACGTATAAGCTTGTCGCTCAAAACGAAGCTGATATCAAATCTGGTAAAATATCTGTAGATTCTCCTATAGGAAAAGGGCTTTTAGGAAAAGAAGTAGGTGATGTTGCTGAAATCCAAGTACCCAAAGGGATTATGAAATTTGATGTTATAGAAATCACTAGAGATTAAAAAAGAGTCAAGATCGCTACGCTCTTAGAATCAAGAGACAAGACAGCTAAGGGGAATTAAATAGGTGTATTTTGAAATTTCATCTATAACCTATTCATATTCAAAATGATTATTACTAATATTAAACTAGTCTAGTTTTAAAAAATTAAAAACATGGCAAGTATCTTTACAAAAATTATCAATCGTGAGATTCCTGGACATATAGTCCATGAAGATGATCGCCATATTGCAATATTAGATATAAACCCCAATACAAAAGGGCATATGCTATGTATTCCTAAAGAAGAGGTCGATCGTATTTTTGATCTTTCGGAAGAAGCATATCTGGATTTGATGGCATATTCTAGAAAACTAGCCATTGCACTAGAAAAAGCAGTTCCTTGCCAGCGTATTGGTGTTACTGTGATTGGTCTTGAAGTTCCACACGTTCACGTACATTTAATTCCGCTTCAGACGATGGAGGATGCCCGTTTTGTAAATAAAACAGCTATGACTTCTGAGGATTTCAAACAACTTATTGAAGAAATAAAAGGGCATTTAGGATAAAATCCCTTGCAACTTTAAGTATTGTAATAAGATAACGGTTTTAGCGTCTTTAATCTCACCTGTTTCTATCATTGCATACGCTTTCGCGAAAGCGTACTCATGCACCAAAATATCTTCATGTTCTGAGATTAAACCCCCACCCTCACTCACTTTATCTTTTGCAGTATAGCTAGCAAGAAACAAATAAAGTATCTCTGATACAGAACCTGGTGACATATATAAGTCCATCACTTTTTCTACGTCTGAAAGAAGATATCCTGTCTCTTCTTCTATTTCTTTTTTTATAGCCGTTTCTGGGTCATTATCGTCGAGTAAGCCAGCACATACTTCGATAAGCATACCACTTGGGTTTCCGTTAAAATAGGTAGGTATACGCAATTGTTCTGTTAAGATAACAGTGCCAGATTCTTTATTATACAATAACACGGCAGCACCATTTCCTCTATCATATACTTCGCGTACTTGAGGTTCCCAATTTCCTTTAGAGTCTCGATAATCAAATGTCACCTTATGCAAGATTGCCCAGTTATCAGAAAGTAATGTCTTTTTAATATTTTTCAGATAATCAGGCATCGTGAACGAGTTTTAGTTGAATTTGCATGGTTGTTCCTTTGTCTATTTCACTTTTAAGAACGCCTATTTTACCATCGTGATATTCTTCAATAATTCTTCTTGCGAGTGATAATCCTAATCCCCACCCTCGTTTTTTAGTTGTAAAACCAGGTTCAAAGATGTTATTAAATTTACTTTTAGGGATTCCTTTCCCAGTATCCGAGATTAAGACCTTAGCATAATTAGCATCACGGGTAATGACAACGGTTAAATCACCTTTCCCTTTCATCGCATCAATAGCATTCTTAAACATGTTTTCAATAGTCCATCCAAACAACTGTTTATTGAGCATCACTGGGAGCTCCCCTTCTGGTAAGTCTATAGAGAACTTAATGAGCTTGGAACTTCTATTTTCTAAGTATTCAAACGTTTCGTTGGTTTCTTTAATGATGTCAATGACTTGCAAATCTGGCACAGAGCCTATTTTACTAAAACGGTCAGTAATCGTTTCCAATCTATCTATATCCTTGACCATTTCTTTGATATAATCCGGATTGACATCTTCTGTCTTTAAAATTTCTGTCCATCCTACCAATGAAGAAAGTGGTGTTCCTATTTGATGCGCTGTTTCTTTTGCCATTCCTGCCCACAATAAATTTTGCGCAGAGGACTTGGAGGTTAAATAATAAAAATAGATAAGCGCTATAAATAGAATGACAATAATCAAAAGGGCAATGGGAAAGTATTTAAGCTGGGCAATAATGGGGGAATTCCCATAATAAATTGTATTTGACTTTACGCCATCCCATACAATATCAAGGGGTTGGTTCGCAAGCGCATATTCTTGCGCGAGTTGAGCGAGTTCTTCATGCGTTAATTGATCCCCATTTGGAATGTTTATATAATCATAGGTTTCTTCTTCATAATTATAGGTAAGTGTTGGAATTTTATTGTTCTCAGAAAGGATTAACAGGTACAAATTACTCAAAGATTCGTCCAGTTGACGTGCATCTTTCCCTTTCGGTAAGATATCTGAGGTCTCTGCCAGTGCTTTTTTAGCCGCTGCAAACATCTCCATCTTACTTCGTTCTGATTCTTTAAGTTGATCAAAAAACAAAAGGACATTCCACAGAATGAGTGTGGTAATGACTAGAGAAGATATAATAATAAACCACCTCGCATATTGAGGCTTGGGGCTAAAATTCATGAAAGAACACTTTTAATAAATATAGAATTAAAGTCTTAAAAATACACCTTGAAAAAGAAAAAACTTATCTTCTCAACAACAAACGGAATAATAATACACATAGTATACATTATTCTAATACCCATTATAGCAAAATGAGCCCTTAAAGTTTCTTATAGCAATTCGTCTTTTCCTACCTTTGAGAAAACGTTTTATATGCAAACGATAGATCCTAAAGAAATTTCTGTCCCACAATTATTTGGACATTTAACAGGAGCTGTAGGACCCCGTCCTATTGCTTTTGCAAGTACGGTAGATACACAAGGCAATGTGAACCTTGCTCCTTTTAGTTTTTTTAATGTTTTTGGCGCAAATCCTCCTATTTTAGTATTCTCTCCCTCAAGAAGTGGACGCGATAACAGCACCAAAAATACCTTAGACAACGTACTGGAAGTTCCAGAAACAACAGTAAATATTGTAGACTATGCAATGGTGCAACAAATGAGCCTAGCAAGTACCGCATACCCAAAAGGGGTTAATGAGTTTACAAAAGCAGGCCTTACAGAGCTTGCTTCAGAAAGTATTCAGCCTCCACGTGTTGCAGAGTCTCCCGTGCAGTTTGAATGCAAGGTGATAGAAGTAAAGCCGCTTGGAACAGAAGGTGGTGCAGGTAATCTTGTGATCTGCGAAATTGTTAAAATACATATAAAAGATCACGTATTAGATACGAATGGCGCCATTGATCCGTTAAAAATAGATCAAGTAGCCCGTATGGGAGCTAATTGGTATAGTCGTGCTAACCAAGGATTATTTGAAGTTCCTAAACCTATTGTACAATTAGGAATAGGAATTGATCAGATTCCTGAATCTATTAGACTGAGTACCGTACTTACAGGAAATGACCTCGGAATGCTAGGTAATGTAGAACATCTTCCTACAGCAGAAGAAATCTCAAAATTTGTTTCTGAACACCTAGAAATACAGAAATTAGTACAATCTGGAAATCAAAATGAGGTCCATAAAAAAGCTCATGAATATCTGGTTGAAAAAAATGTGAATAAAGCGTGGAAAGTTCTGCTTGCAAAGCTCTAATTTTTAGCTACATTTACACCTTTAAATTCTTATTTGATAGATGGAAGTACAAGGAAAAGTAAAAATGGTCGGAGAAACACAAACATTCGGCGGAAACGGATTCAGAAAACGTGAAATCGTTGTGACAACAGATGAGCAATATCCTCAGCACATTATGGTGGAGTTTGTTCAAGATAAAACAGATTTGCTCAACAATTATCAGGTAGGGCAAAACGTAAAAATTAGTATCAACTTAAGAGGTCGCGAGTGGGTAAACCCACAAGGTGAAACAAAATATTTTAACAGCATACAAGGATGGCGTATAGAGAACTTGCAAGCTGCAGCTCCACAAGGAGCTCCAGACATGCCTCCTATACCTCCCGCAGATGCCTTTGAGCCTGCTAAAAGTCTGAACACTGAAGATCATGATGATTTACCATTTTAGGTAATCATCACGGAACCCCTAAAAGTTCCACTTCACCCGTAGTTATCCCCTTAGCTACGGGTTTTTTTATGAAGTCATGTCAAAGAGAAGACTTGATAAACAAGCTTTTTAGTATCTTTCAAATCTTATTAAGATACACAAGATGTCCATCACAAAAACCATAGAAACACTTTTTCAAAAATATATACCTTCTCCTTTTGTGATTGCTATTTTATTAACGCTACTCACCATGATATTAGCGTTACTATTCACAGAAAACCCTTCTAAAACAGCACACCCTATCACTATTTTAAAATTTTGGGAAGAAGGCATCTGGAACAATAATCTTTTGGTGTTTGCTTACCAGATGATGCTTATTCTCGTATTAGGACACGTATTGGTATTAAGCAAACCCATGAACTGGCTAATTTCTAAAATAACCGTGTATGCAACAGATACTATAAGTGCTGTCATACTCGTGAGTATGACTACTATGCTTGTTGCTTTTTTTAATTGGGGATTAGGACTCATTTTTGGCGCCATCATGGCACGTAAAGTAGGAGAAGCCGCTTTACAAAAAGGATTTAAAATTAACTATCCCCTCGTAGGAGCTGCGGGATACGTAGGTCTTATGATCTGGCATGGAGGCATGAGCGGATCTGCTCCTTTAAAAGTAGCAGAAGAAGGGCACTTGGCCTCATTAATGAATGGCATTGCAAGCCCTGAGATTATCGCTCAAATCCCAAACAAGATCACAGATGGACAAACCATTTTTAGTTGGTGGAATCTCCTCATATTTGGCATTCTATTGATTGTCATTCCTTTTACTTTTTATTTGCTTGCGCGAAATGGTAAAACCACCGAATTACCCAATTTCAACACCACAAAAGAAGCCACCGAAGATCACCAAAAAAATGACAAACTAGATAACTCAAAACTACTTGCTATAGGATTTGGATTCGTCCTTCTTACTGCCTTTTTTGCTAGATATTGGGGAAAATCATTATCACCCAATATGCTTAATTTCTTAATGTTAGGGTTGGGTATTATTTTACACGGAAATTTCAAAAACTTCCTCAAAGCGATCGAAGAAGCCATAGGTGGCGCTAGTGGTATTTTGATTCAATTTCCATTATACTTTGGGATTATGGGAATCATGAAAAGTACAGGTATGGTCACGATGATCAGTGATGCTTTTATTGCAGTGGCGACAGAAACTACCCTCCCTATTTTCACTTTTTTCAGCGCAGGACTTGTCAATATTTTTGTCCCAAGCGGTGGTGGTCAATGGGCGATACAAGGTCCTATCGTGATAGAAAGCGCACTCTCACTAGGCGTTCCTTTACCTAAAGCTATTATGGCACTTGCCTATGGAGATCAAGTCACCAATATGTTACAACCTTTCTGGGCATTGCCTTTACTAGGCATCACAAAATTAAAAGCCAAAGAAATTCTTCCCTACACCCTTATTCTCATGGTCGTAGGAAGTGTCGTCTATATTTTAGGATTATTAGTGCTATAAGATGCATATCCTCACAGACCATATCGCCTTTCCACATCCTTCTCAAGCCGAAGAAGATGGATTGCTCGCTATAGGGGGTGATTTACACCCAGAGCGTTTGATGCTTGCCTACCATTCTGGCATTTTCCCTTGGTTTAATGAAGGGCAGATGGCATTATGGTGGAGTCCTGATCCGCGTATGGTGGTCAGACCGCAAGATGTACATACATCAAAATCCATGCGTAAAGTACTACGTGACGATCTATTTAAAGTAACCTACAACCAACGGTTTTTGGAAGTGATCCTCGCTTGCAAACGTATCAAAAGAGAAGGGCAAAATGATACGTGGATTACCAATGCGATGATCGCTGCATATCTTAAACTCCATGAGATGGGACATGCCATCTCCGTAGAGGTTTGGCAAGACGATCAATTGGTAGGCGGACTCTATGGCATCGACCTCAAAGAAAAAGGTATTTTCTGTGGAGAAAGCATGTTTTCAACAATAAGCAACGCTAGTAAAGTGGGGTTTATTACGCTTTCGCGAAAGCTAACAAAAGAAAAATATCACCTCATCGATTGTCAAATGTATACCGATCATCTCGCGAGTCTTGGTGCCGTCGAAATTCCTAGAGAAGCATTTTTAAAATATCTGTCCCCCATCCCTACATCTCTTCCCTCAGAAGAAGAAGGTACTGTGTAGTATTTCAATGGAAATCTAAATCTATTTATCCGTCTCCCTCTGGGAGAGGTTAGGTGAGGGCTTGCACCTGCTCATACCGATAACAATTCACAGCATGATCATTCACCATTCCAATAGCTTGCATAAATGCATAAATGACGGTAGAACCTACAAACTTAAAGCCTCGCTTTTTTAAATCTTTACTAATCTGATCACTTAAAGGCGTGTTTGCAGGACAATCTTTATAATGATTCCAACGATTTTGAATGGGCGTATTGTCTACATAATCCCACAAGTACTTAGAAAAACTACCAAATTCCTTTTGTATATCCATATATAACTTGGCATTGGTCACGGTACCACGTACTTTGAGCTTATTACGAATAATCCCAGCATCTTGTAACAGACTTTGGATTTTGTTCTCGTCATATTGTGCAATACGCTTATAATCAAAATGGTCAAACGCTACTCTAAAATTCTCGCGCTTACGTAAAATAGTAATCCAGCTCAATCCAGCCTGAAAAGTTTCTAGCACTAAAAATTCAAAGAGTAAACCTTCATCTCTCAGGGGAGTTCCCCACTCGTTATCGTGGTAAGACTCGTATAGATCATCGCCTACACACCAACCGCATTTGTGTTTTGTCATCAGTAATCGTTTATCGGAATTATCTTATAAAGATATGCCCTTCTCTACTTTTAAAAAAGTAAACAAATACAAACCATCAAAACCAGTAGACAACGTTTTTAAACGCAACCCTTTAAAGAAACAGAAGTCTTCTATACAAAGCAACCAATCAACATGAAAAAAATTACATTCCTACTCTTTATATTCATACAAGGAGCTATCCAAGCTCAAATCATAGATTTTCCTGATGAAAATTTAAAAAACGCATTGCTAAATCATTCTCCAGCTATTGACATGAATAACAACGGAGAGATTGAAGTAAGTGAAGCTGTAAATTTCACTAATAACCATTTGTTTTTACAATCCAAAGATATCACAGATATCACTGGTCTAGAAAATTTTACATCAACAGAACGTTTTATTCTTAGCCATAATGATATCACTTCTATTGATATAAGTGCTCTCTTTTGGGTTAAAGACATATCATTAAATGGTAATGAGTTGACAGAAATAGATTTGTCTTCCAATATTGATTTAGAAAAATTAAGTATAGGTAACAATGAGTTATCGAGTATAGACATTTCTAATAATGAAAATCTAACACATTTATCTGCTGGAGGAAACGACTTAACGACTCTAGACACTTCTAGCAATCTTTTATTAGAGGAACTTAGTATTTGGCATACCGAAATAAATACATTGGACCTGTCATTAAATAATCTTAAACTAATTAATATATCCTCTAGTGCTTTTACAACATTTGAAGATTTCAGTTCGCAAATGGAATTAGAAAGTATTGATGTAGCTTCTACAGACCTCTCAACACTTGATACTAGTATTTTTCAAAATTTAAAAAAACTAAAAATCAATAATTCTGATATACTAGAAATAGATTTATCTCAAAATTCAGTTTTACAATTTTTAACCGCTGGATCTTCAGGTATAACTACAGTAGATGTTAGTCATAATTTAGATTTAAGATCACTTTTTATTTGGGAAGGGCTCACATCTATAGATGTTTCTCAAAATCTTGAATTAAGATCCATCAATGTAATAAACTCAGATATAACATCTCTAGATCTAAGTGCTAATCCTAATCTTTGTACGGTTAATGTATCAAATACTTCTTTAGAATATATCAATATTAAAAATGGGAACAATATAAATCCTAACCCTAATGCATATTGCCATACAATTAGTATGTTACCTGGTGAAGGAATAACGATATTTAATGCTTCAAATAATGATAATTTGGCAATTATATGTGTAGACGATATAAGTTACGCCCTTGAAAACTTCAATGTCCCAGATAGCACTACGCTTCTAGAATCTTGCCCTGGAAACTTAGGTGATACCAATCAAATTGTCGGCACTATTACTTATGATGAAAATGAGAATGGTTGTGATCCAGATGATCAACCCGTTTCTACTTTAATTCATAGTACAGATGGGGTGTATGATTTTGCGACTACATCTGCACTTACTGGTGATTTTAACTTATATGTTTTTGAAGATATATACGATACACAACTCCTTGGGTTACCTGATTATTTTACGACAGATCCGATGGTACATCAAAATACATTTACAGGGTTTAATCAAACAGAGAATATAGATTTTTGTATAACATCTACCACAACTGTAAATGACCTTTCTGTGACATTAATTCCTATATCTCAAGCAAGACCTGGGTTTGAGAGTTATTATCAAATTATGTATACCAATATAGGAACAACGACGATATCAGGAACTGTTGATTTTGATTTTGATGAAGCACTCGTTGGCTTTGAAGCATCCGATCCAAGTCCTACAAACGCTTCTGGAAATACTGTTTCTTGGGGCTTTGAAAATCTATCTCCTTTTACAAGTAGGGCGATTGATATCGTTATGCTTGTGGATCAGCCTCCTACAGTACAAGGTGATGATATTTTATCGTATACCGCTTCTATCTCCCCAAATACTGATGACAATACTCCAAATGACAACACGTTCGAATTAAATCAAATCGTGGTCAACTCATATGATCCAAATGATAAAACGTGTCTTGAAGGAGAAGAGGTTTTATTTGAAAATGCAGACAAATACCTGCATTACCTTGTTCGTTTTCAAAATACAGGAACAGCTTCTGCTATAAACGTTAGAGTAGCAGACCAATTGGATGAAAAATTAGACTGGACAACACTTGTTGTAGAATCATTAAGCCATCCTGGAAGAACTGAAGTACAAAATGAACGCGATCTTTCTTTCATTTTTGATGACATTAACTTACCACACGAGGCAGTAGACCCAGAAGGGAGTAATGGGTTTATAGCCTTCAAAATAAAACCTAAAACCGATATCGTATTAGGAGATACAGTTGAGAATACAGCATTTATTTTCTTTGATTTCAATCCTCCTATCATTACAAATACTACGGCAACTACTTTTGTAGAAACATTAACTGTAGATGATGTTCCTTTAATAACTGTTGAAATGTATCCAAATCCAACATCAGATATTTTATATATTCATAGTGATCAATCACTAAAAAAGGCAACTATATATAATAGCCTTGGGCAATCTGTTAGAACTAAAGACCTAGAGGGTATAAATAGCCAAATAGACATGAGTGATTTAAACACTGGAGTCTACTTTATTTCCTTAGAAACTATTTCTGGAGTATCTGAACATAAGCAAATCATTAAAAAATAAGGTAGTAGTACATTATAACAAGTTCTTTTCTCATTTTGACTGTAAAAAATGTAATTTAGACAATAATAGACATGTAAGTTTGCCTTTTCTTTGTCGTCTTACAGATTATGAAAACAATGATAGAAAAATCAAAAGAACAAATTGTACAAGAAGCGCTTCCAAAAGCAATTTCTTATCAAGCATATAGACAATTAATGGATGACCATGCTGTACAAGAAACAAGCACAGGTCCTAATCAAACAGAAGCACTGACTAACTATACAATGTTGAATCAGCGTCGTATGAAACGCTTAGACAAAACCACAAAACTACAAGAGGCAGACATCGCAAAAATCCAAGAGTTTAAAGGAGATGTTACGTGGCTTGTGATTACAGAAAGCTGGTGTGGAGATGCTGCACAAACAATGCCTGTGATGCAAAAAATAGCTGATCTTTCTGATGGTATTGACCTTAAAGTGATCTTACGTGATGAAAATCTAGAGCTAATAGATGCCTTTTTATATAATGGAGGTCGTTCTATTCCAAAACTAGTTGCTATAGACAATACATCTGGAGATGTAGTAGGAGATTGGGGACCACGTCCTTCTGAAGCTACAAAAATGGTCAATGACTACAAAGAAGCACACGGTAAACTGACTCCTGAATTCAAGCAAGATTTACAGGTTTGGTATAATAAAGATAAAGGTCAAAATACAGTAGCAGACTTAGTAACCTTTTTAAAATAATTTCATTTCTAACGCCACTCGAGAAAGTAAGCGTAAGAGATTCAAGTACGGACTACCCCTGAAAGTTAAACGTAATCGTTCCTTTTTGAGAAGTGGTAGACGTACTGTTAAATAAAGCATCAGAAGCATATAAAAGTGCCTGATCGATCAAGCATCCATTGGAAGAAGTGGATGCTTTTTTATTGTATTCTTTTTTAACAATGGTTCCTGTACTATTTACTTCTATATTAAGTACAATTTTCCCTAGTGCATCACACCTATATACTGGATTAGGAATCACTACAGCACTTCTGCCTTTTAAGTTATAAGAAACTGTACTCTCCCTATTTCCTTTTTTACTATTACGCTCCTTCTCTCTCGCCTCAATTTGATCTTTATTCCGTTCCTTACGCTCTGCCTTGGCAAGCTCCCGGGCTTTCTGTTGTTCTTCTCGCGTTTTTTCTTTTTCGGCACCCGGATCTT
>CAKZKZ010000624.1 GCA_937124495.1 uncultured Dokdonia sp.
AATGCTACAGGTGATTACCCTACAGATTTAGATATCGCTGGAGGGCATACTGGCACAACACAGCATACCGACCAAGCAGAATACCATTATCATATAATAAATGAAGTATACTTTAATGAATATTATATCATTTTTGCAGGCAATTATCAAGGAAGTCCAAGCACCTTTAATTAAAGGCAGCCTAGTTCTTCTGATTTTTTTAAATCTTTCCGCTTGCGCGAAAACAGTTAAAGAAACCGTTGAAGTTTCTGAACAACAGATCGAGTATCAAGAGGTGACAGCATTAGAAGTACCTAAGAATACTATTGAACTCAATCCTGAAAAAGGAATGTGGTATTATCAAAATGCCCCCTTTAATGGATATACCGTTCGGTATTATGCCAATGGAAAAATAGCAGAACGTATTGGTTATTTTAATGGAAAGAAAGAAGGTATTGCTAAAAAATGGTTTGATACTGGGACCCTTAAAAAAATATCCTATTACAGTTCTAACAGATTACACGGTACCGAAAAAATGTGGTGGTCTACAGGTGTGCTCGCAGCAAAACTCACGTACCATCGTGGCTTTAAAAATGGCACACAACAAAGATGGTATGCCAATGGACAACTATCTAGAAAAACCAACTATACCAAAGGTAAAGAAGAAGGTATACAACAAGCATGGCTTGAGAACGGAAAAATATATGTGAATTATGAAGCTAAAAATGGACGCTCTTTTGGATTACGGAAAGCAAAACTATGTTTCGCTTTGGAGAATGAAATCGTACAACGGTAAGTTTTTAATCGCATGCTTGTTAGTTATACTCGTGGGATGTCAAGGAAAAGAAGAGACCAGTAGCGTTGATACACTTCCTTATTATCAGGATGCAATGTTTACTCCTGTTTGGTTGGATAATGAAAGTGAAGAATTAAAGAATTTTCATAAGATCCCAGACTTTCAACTCGTCAATCAAAATGGAGAAATTGTCACTCAAAACACCTTTGAAGATAAATTCTATGTAGCTGATTTTATATTTACTAGTTGTTCTGGTATTTGTCCTCAGATGACAGAAAATATGACGGTACTTCAAGAAACATTTAAAACAGATCCAGATGTAGTATTACTCTCTCATTCTGTGACTCCAAAAATAGATACCGTTGCTGTCCTAAAATCGTATGCAGAAACAAAAGGAGTGATCGATTCAAAGTGGCATATTGTGACGGGAGATCGAAAACAGATTTACAATCTGGGTAGAAACTATTATTTTGCCGAGCAAGACTTAGGATTGACCAAAGAGGCTGATGATTTCTTACACACAGAAAACTTTGTTCTGATCGATAAAAACAAACACATCCGAGGGATTTATAACGGATTAAACACACAGGCGATAGAACAACTCATTGCTGATATAAAAACACTTAAAACACAATAAACTTCAAGTCTGATGTATCTATTCTTTGCACCACAAGAATAGTATACTACAGATATTCTCCTCCCTCAAAAAACATTGAGGGAAAGGGTATTCAAAAATAAAAAACACAACCCTACCTATAAAGATTTGATTCGTTAGTAGATTTTTTTTGTTTTTAGTAGAGAGGCTATCTGAACATCGTTTTAGATAGCCTCTCTTATGTTACATACGAAACCCGAATTATACATTGAAAAATCTATTACAGTTTGAATACACTGCTACGCTAAATTTTTGAGTGTAACCATAGCAGTGCTATGCTAAAGCTCAGGGAATGTCATATTTTATTGTGTATTCAAACCTCATTACAAAGTTCTAATGCATAATTCGGGTTAAAAACAACATTCACTAATTAAAAAACCTCGTTCACTAAAAAAAATAGACAGATCGTCCTAATCAAATTAGCTTTGAGTACTAATAACTAATTAATGAACATATTATGAAACACATAGTACTATTCTGTGCACTGATCGTAGGGGGATGTTCGATCAATGCACAAGCTCCAAAGGATGAAGGTGTCGATAGAGAAACCATCACTATAAAC
>CAKZKZ010000625.1 GCA_937124495.1 uncultured Dokdonia sp.
ATTGCAGTCCCTACCGACTTTTCTGAAAACGCATATAATGCCTTATTATATGCCACAAGACTTTTTCCAAATGAAGCATATACCATTGTACTTGTGCATTCTTATGAAAAAGAATTTTCAACCTCTACAAGTAGAATAGATATTGGTCGTAATGAAGATTTATTTCTGAAGATAGAAAAAAGAGTTTCGAAAAAATTTGAAAAGGTAACGCACGAAATCACTAGGGATACAGAAGGGTTGGATATTAGTTTTGAAACGATTATGTCTGGATATCCTTTATTTAAATGCATCAGTAAATTACAAGGAGAAAAAGCGATTAGCCTTATTGTCATGGGTACCAAGGGAGCTTCAGGATTACGACAGTTTTTTATGGGAAGTCAAACCATTAGCTTGATTAAAAAAACACGAAAACTTCCTATTCTTGTGGTTCCAGAAAATGCAAACTTCATACCTCCTAAAGTCATTGCGCTTGCAACAGATTTTAAAACACCTATTTACACACACGAGATTGAAACATTAAAAGAGATTATACAACCTAATGATGCGATTATAAAAATTACACACATTTATGATCAAAAGAGTCCAGAACATGTTTTTGAAGCTAATTATAAGAAAACAAAAGACAGCCTTTCAGATCTAGAATATACGACACACTGGCTCGCAAATACGTCTAGTAAAGAGAAGGTGCTTGATGCCTTTGTTCAGAAAATGAACGTTGATTTGCTCGTGCTTACCTATCATAAGTATAGCCTTTTAAAAAAACTGTTTAAAGAAAACATCGTAGAGAATATAGGGTTTCATGCAACAATTCCTGTATTGATATTTACAGATCAAGATTGATGAATATCATAGTTATGATGTCTAATTCACTGTATTTTTAATTAACATAAAATCCTAAATTATTATGAAAACTAAAATCTTATTACCTACCGATTTTTCAAAAAATGCGTGGAATGCGATATGTTATATAACCGATTTGTTTAAGGATAAAAATTGTGAGTTCTATATCCTTAATGTCTATAGAGTCAAAGGTTATGCGCTTGAAAGCATGATGGTTCCAGAACCTGGAGAATTAGAATTTGAAAGAGTGAAAAAAAAATCTGAAGAAGGACTCGCAAAAATACTAGAGATGTTATCCTTTAGAGACCCTAACGATAAGCATACATTCTACACGATATCACAATTTAACTCGCTATTCACTAGTCTTAAAGATATTGTAGAAAAGAAAGATATCGATATGATTGTTATGGGCACCAAAGGCAGTACAAATGCACGTGGCGTTGTTTTTGGAAGTAATGCTATTCATGTGATGGAAAAGTTGAGAAATTGCCCTGTCATAGCAGTACCAGAAGAAGCTCGCTTTGGTACACTTAAAGAAATTGTCTTTCCTACCAGCTTTAAAACACACTTTAAGCGTAGAGAGTTACAATATCTCACAAACATTGCAAAAATTACAAATGCGTCTATATGCATTGTTCATGTAGATACAGATGACAAATTAGATTCAGTTCAAGAGAACAATAAGCAACTATTAGAAGAGTGTTTTGAAGAGGTAGCTTATACATTTCATACCCTTCATGGAGGAACACCTTCAGAAGCAGTGAGGTTTTTTGTAGAAAGCAGAGATAGCGATATGATTGCCTTTATCAATAAGAAACATGCCTTTTTTGGAAGTGTGTTTTCTAATCCTATGGTCAAAGCGGTCGGTCTGTATTCAAAAGTACCAATTATGGCTTTACACGATTTTAGAAACTAAAAAATAGAAGAAAATGAAAAATATAGGAATCTGGATGGACAAACGCCAAGCGCTTGTTCTTTATCTCATAAACGAAGAAGAAAAGTTTAATATTATTACATCAAAAGTTGAAGAGTATAATGCAAAAGGAGGCTCGGGAAGTAAACTTAAAGGAGGCCCACAAGATGTCGTACACGATAGTAAATACCTCGCACAGGAGAAAAAACAATTGAGAAGCTATTTCAAAGCAATTACAGAAAATATTGGAGATGTAGATCAACTGGCACTTTTTGGACCTGCAGAAACTGCTGAAAAATTTAGAAAAGAATTAAAAGAAAGATATGAAAAGCTCTCAAGTAAAGTCGTTGTATTGAAAACTGTGGACAGTATGACCGAAAATCAGGTGAAAGCACTCATCCGGGATTTCTTTAAAAATTATAAATAGAAGTATGCTTGGTAAGCTTTCGCGAAAGCTTACCAAGCATACTATGGGTTTAAAAAAGAGTAAACCTCTCCTATAACTTTATTCAATAACACCTATGCTGTGAAAGAAAAATCACCCATTAAGATACAGAAATCGTCAGGAGAGAAAGTGAGTTTTTCAATACCGAAACTTAAGAAATCGCTTCGGCATAGCGGTGCCAATGAAAAAGACATTGAGCATATTATAAATATTGTTCGGGATGAGTTATATCATGGAATCTCTACACGAGAAATTTACAACAGAGCATTTGCATTACTTAAAAAAAAGAAATCTGTTTTTGCCTCTAAATACAAACTTAAAAAAGCGATCTATGAATTAGGGCCTACAGGTTTTCCATTTGAACGTTTTATAGCAGAAATTCTGAGTCACTCAGGGTATCGGGTAGAGGTAGGTCAATTTGTACAAGGAAAATGCGTAAGCCATGAGGTAGATGTGGTTGCTGTAAAGGATACAAATAAATTATTTGTTGAGTGTAAATTTCATGGAGAAGAAGGGCGTAATTGCGATGTGAAAATACCTCTATACATCTATTCCAGGTATACAGATATAACTACATCACAATCTCAAGAGTACGATTACAAAGGTTGGGTGGTGACAAATACTCGTTTTACATCTGATGCGATACAATATGGGCAATGTGTTGGACTGTATCTTTTAAGTTGGGATTTTCCAGAGGGTAACGGCCTTAAAGACAGAATTGATAGTATTGGATTGTACCCCATAACGGTCTCTACACTTCTCTCCCATAGAGAAAAACTATTTTTACTAGATAGAGATGTCGTATTATGTAAACAGCTATTAATGGATAGTTTTTATCTAGATCATTTAGGCGTTTCTGAAACACGAAAAAAGCATATTCTTAACGAACTAAAACTACTTTGCAATGTCTAAGACGATCTCGCTACAAAAAATAAAAATTCATTTTCTAGGCGCTGCAAAAACGGTTACAGGATCAAAAATTCTTATAGAAACACCTTCTTTCAATATCCTTTTAGATTGCGGAATGTTTCAAGGACTTAAAGAGTTGAGAGAGAAAAACTGGAAACCACTAACTTTTGATGCTTCTCGTATAGACGTTGTGCTGTTAACCCATGGTCATCTAGACCATACAGGGTATTTACCAAGACTCGTTAAGCAAGGTTTTAAGGGAGATATCTTAGGTACTGGACCTACATTAGAAATCGCAAGTATTATCTTAAAAGATAGTGCTAGAATACATGAAGAAGATGCAAAACGAGCGAATGAAGAAGGGTTTACAAAACATGCTCCAGCACTTCCATTTTATACCGAAAAAGAAGCACAGAAAACAATCACTCTTTTTAAAACAGTGGAACCCGAAAAATGGATAACATTGCACGAGCAGATATCCTATAGATATATGCCGGTAGGCCATATTATAGGAGCTACCTTTATTGAATTAAAAATTAATGAAACTGTTTTTGTTTTTTCTGGAGATGTAGGAAGACCTAACGATCTTTTATTAAGAGCGCCCAAAAAGCCAGAATGGGCAGATTTCCTTTTTTTAGAAAGTACTTATGGAGATAGATTACATCAAGAAGATGACATAGAACAAAAACTAATTCCTCTTATTAAAGAGCTTGTTCATACTAGAGGAACGCTCATTATACCAAGCTTTGCCGTAGAACGATTACAGACACTCATGTATATCCTATGGAAATTACATCTTAAAAATCGTATTCCAAATATTCCTGTGTTTGTAGATAGCCCGATGGGGAATAATGTACTTTCTGTATTTGCACGCTTTCCAGAATGGCATAAAATAAGTCCCAAAGAGTATAAAGCGATGTGTGATCATATTCATATTGTTACATCCTATAGCGAGACTTGGGAGGTGATTGATAATCCATCACCCAAAATTGTCATCGCTGGTAGTGGAATGGTGACTGGAGGACGTGTACTTACGTATTTAAAACAGTTGATTGATCATGATACAACTAGAATATTGCTAGTGGGATACCAGGCGGAGGGTACACGGGGACGACAGTTACAAGAAGGTGTTCACGAAGTGAAAATTTATGGAAAGTATTACCCAGTAAAAGCACAAGTACACCAAATCCATAGCCTCTCTGCACATGCAGATCAAAACGATTTAATTGACTGGGTAAGTACGATAAAGAATATTCCAGAAAAAGTGTTTTTAGTACACGGAGAAGCGAGCGCCTGTGATGCTTTTCGTGTGAAATTACAACATCACTTTCATTGGAATGTAGAAATTCCAAATCATGAACAAGTATCTGAATTTTATATAGCTGATTAATATCATATGTTGCTTATTTGGAGGTGTTTACTTTTAGATACATATCAAGATCCTTTTTCTTGATATTACGCTATAAAAATGCACCCATGGAAATACAACAAGAACTTAGTATACATGAGACTTATTATCATGAAATCACATCTTGGAAATCTATCTTACTTAAGATTGATAAAGATCTAAGGCATATAGATATTTTATTACAAAGCGTTACTTCTAAAAAGATAGAAGAACTTAAAATAAACATCAAGAAGTTTAAAGAACTATATAAGAACATAGGATTGCAAGTTGTAAGTCATGATTTAGAATTAAACGGAATTATAAGCTGCGGCGTAGAATATTGTGATGAATTCAATACTGAGAAACATCAAATGATATCAGAAAATATCTCTCAATTTTTGAAATCGTATAAGAAACTTTTATCACAAATAAAGGTATATAGTGATGCTTTATTAAAAATAGATAAAAACTAGATATTTTGTTGTATTACTGATTGTTATCATAGTTTTTGATGGGTAGCCATAGTACTTTTAATGTATTAACTAAAATCAAATGATTATGTCACTAATTAAATTTAACAGAAACAGACTTCCGTGGTTTAACGGAGACATTACAGATTGGATGAGTACAGATGGGTTTTTTGAAGATGAGTTTTTTTCAAAAAATAAAAACATGCCAGCCATGAATGTAAAAGACAATGATGACAATTTTGAGATAGAACTTGCCGTTCCAGGATTCTCAAAAGATGAGATTGATGTTACAGTAGCAGATGATATCTTATCTGTAAGTGCCTCAAAAAAGAAAGAAGATGTAGCCGAAAAAGAAAATTATTCTCGTAAAGAATTTAGCTATAAAAGCTTCGAGCGTACACTTCAAATTCCTACTACTGTAAACCAAGAGCAAGAGGTTAGTGCAAATTATCAAGATGGTATTTTGAAACTTACGCTTCAAAAAAATAAAGAAATAAAAGCATCAGAAAAACGTAAGATTGAAATTGCATAACCTGCGTAGTATGAGGCAGTGTATTTCATTTCATATACTGCCTCTTATACTTTACAATGACTAAACTATAGCAATTATACATGTATACGCTTTCGCGAAAGCTTACTCACCCTAAAAAGAATCGTTATGTATACTAATCAATATAAATTTAAATACTTAGAATGGCATAGCCCTGAAGAAATCCATGAAACGACTATAAAATGGCAGTCAGAGCTTGAGTTTATGGAGGGAGAATGGTATTTTTTAAAAGAACTCTTAAGTGATAATACCTTGTTACTGCTCTCTGAGACCAATTTTGAAGAGACACAAAAACTGGTTTCAGAACTACTACATCATAAAAAAGGAATCCCAGAAATAAAGGAATTGTTAGAAGAACATCGCAATGCTCTTGAAGTTTTAGTAGATGGGATGAATGAGTATCAAAAAGAAAAAGCTTTTAAAGACAGACATGTTTTATTAGAATTTAAAATGAACGATTTTAATGAGCATTATAGAAAGATAAAGACAGCCATTTTTGATATCATGAAAACGAGTATGAAGAAAAGAAAACAAAAATCAATTTTAAATTCACAATAGTTATGAGATCTATCTTTTATTGCATCGTAAGTAGTGTACTACTACTTTTGACAAGTTGCACATCAAGTGACTTAGTCGAGAATTGGAAAAACCCAGATATAGATACATTTGCTGCTGAGAAAGTCCTTGTTTTAGCGATGACTAATGATGTAGATAATAGAAAACGTTTTGAGGAAAGACTTGTAAATCAACTTAAGAAAAAAGGGGGTCAAGCAGTAGTCAGTGATCAGTTTTTTGGAGAAAACTACACAGAACGTCCGCATTCACAAGAAGAGCTA
>CAKZKZ010000626.1 GCA_937124495.1 uncultured Dokdonia sp.
GGCGGTCTATAAAGCATTGAATCGCTTAGAAGAAGTGAATAAAAATAATCCTGATTTTAATGCCTTGAATCAAGCTCCAGAAGGTAGAAGTAGAGTTGGTCGAATTCGTACGATCAAAGTGGCAGAAGGAGATGGTAGCCTTTATACGGTTGGATCTGATGGAGTGTTGTTAAAATGGAAATGTGATATTTATGGTAGCAAAGCTGCGCGTAAAGACAAATCAAACAAACCTGAGATTCTTTCTAGCAATACTGCGGTAGCAAGAACTTTAGATATTAGTCCTGATGGAAAATACTTAGCAAGAGCAGGAGATGGAGACAAAGTCTTGATTACAGATGCTGGATCTGGACAGATTGTCAATGAACTGGACGCTCACAAAGGACGTCGTATTTTTGCTTTAAAATATACACCTAGCGGAAAAGCTATTATCTCAGCAGGAGATGATGGTTCGGGAGGAACAGCCGTTAATTATACCAATATGGATGGTGCAACTTCTCCTATTATCGGAAAAACACCTTACCGATTGACCTCTTTAGATGTTTCTAGTAATGGCGAATACTTGGCTGGTATCGGAAAATCATCTGAAGTATGGATCTGGAATTTAAAAAATCAACGTCGTGAATTTTTGTTGAATGATCCTAGAAGTGAGAAACATGCAACATCTGTTGCCTTTAATCCTCAAGGTCGTTTTGTTGCCGTTGGATATCAAGATGGAACAATGATGATTTGGGATATGAACAAAGTGAATTCTGATCCTACTTATTTACCTGAAAAGTTCTTACACCACGGTTCTTCTATCTCAGATGTAGAGTTTAACAAAGATGGAACTATGTTGATTGTAGGTAGTTTGGATAAATCGGCTACTCTTTGGACGATTCGCGATGAAAAATATCGTGGGTATGGAGATGAAAAAGAATTTCCTTACTTAGGAGCACAATACAATCCGATCAAATTGACAGATCACAGCGATTGGGTTACTTCGGTAGCATTTAGTAATGATGGAACGAAAGCAATAACAGGAACCGCTAATGGACACCTAAAGCTTTGGGAAGTTGACATGACCTTGTATGCAGATCAAATTTGTGATATTATTCGTCAAAACTTAAGTGATAAGAGTTGGAGAAGGCATATTGGAACTGATGATCCTACTGGCAGAACGCTTTACATTGAAACACCAAACGGTGGGCGTCGTATCCCATACTCTACTTGTGGAGACATGGTTCCTCAAATGAAAGAAGCTCGAAAATTAGAAGAAGGAAAATAAAAAATAAAAACAGAGTCAACTATTATTAACCGTTGACTCTGTTTTTATTTAAAAGCCTTGCAAAATGCATTAACTACAAATTCATTAAACTAAACCTGTTTTCTTTTAGAGAAGAAAGGTTCATATAGTCTTAGATCTATACCTAATGTTTAAGTAGACCAATACTCGATGTAGTTGAGTAACACACTTTCCTATTTTATATAAATTAAGCAGACCGAGCAATAAAAAACTTCTATTATAATTATTATACGGGTTTTATTGGTTTGTAAATGCCTATAAAATATCCGCATTTTTATACTAATATAGAGAGTTGATAATATAAATCATTTGGCGATTGTTATTTCCTGCAAAAAATTATAAGATTACTTGTACAATTAATTATATTAGTTGCATATATTACAAGAATAAAACCTATTGGAGTTCAATCATTGTCCATTTCTAAGGTTATAATATGCTATTGTAATTGATAGTGTATTTATGAAGACAAAAACTATTTAACTATAAAATACCAAAATAATGAAGGTGAGATTGTATCGTCCTGTCATTTCGTTTATTCTACTGTGTTGTATGTTTAGTTTATTAAACACGAATGATGCATTAGGACAAAGAGGAAAAAAAGGGACATCCTCCGATAATTGCCAATTGGATGAAGCGAAAAAATGGTACGAAGAAGGTGAGTTAGAAAAAATTGAATCCATTGAAAGTTGTGTTAAAGATCCTAAATCGATGTCTACTGAAAAACGCTTAGAAGCATTTCAGTTGATTACAGAAAGTTATTTATATCGAGATAAAATTGGTGCAGCAGATAATTCTTTTAGAGAAATTTTAAGAATAGATCCATTGTATCAACCTGATACAATAGGGGATTCTTATCAGTCTTATGATATGATTTATCTTTCTAGAACATTTACTAGAAGACCTATTTTCTCTATGTATTTTGGAGGAGGAGCAAATTTCTCTTTAATAGAACAATTAGAAAACTATGGTGTAGATAATACTTCTGGAGCAGCTGATCATGAAGGGTACTTGCGTGAAATCGTTGTTGGAGCAAATGCTACGGTTGGATTTGAATTGCCTTTGTTGTATAATTTTGATCTAACGCTAGATGCAACTTTTGCGTATCGTACTTATGCTTTTGGAGACTCTATGTATATTTCTGCTACAACATCTAATCCAACTAGTATTACTACTAGTGAATTAAGAAAAGATGACCTTTTATTATATTCAACCTTACAGTTTAAAGAGAATCAGTTTTGGATTGATGTTCCTTTGATGTTACGTTATAATGTAACTAAATT
>CAKZKZ010000627.1 GCA_937124495.1 uncultured Dokdonia sp.
GCTAAATAATCTACATTTTTACGCATCACATAGCGCCACACTGCTTGATTAATAGAGCTATACTCCTCGTAATTTTGAGGTTTGATGTACTGCTTTAAATGTGGCGGTAAACGATCCAGTAGCGGATTAGATTCAATAGTACTCATAGAATGTAAAATTAAAGACTTTAGTGGGAATTTTTACCACGACTTTCATAGAGTTTTATGATTTCACTAAAAAGATCAATTATAGTAGATTTTCTTTTCATGGTATGCTTCCGCGAAATGGTATGCTGAACCTGTCGAAGTAGCGTACCAAGTACATCTATAGTAGTATAGGTCAATTGCCCTATGTTTTCTTGTGATTTTCTCAAGTAATTTTGAAGAAACAAAATCAAAACCATGAGAAAATATATAGCAATCTTTTTAGTAGCCTTTAGTTTTTATGCCTGTAGTAGTGATGATAACGGCAATGTGATGGAAGAAGAGATGGAAGAAATGTCAGAAGAAGGATGTAGCGGTGATACCTGCGAAGCGACTATAGGAGCAGATGAAACAGCAGCGACTGTGCCAAACTCAGCTTTTGGAACGTATAATGTAGAATACACTTTTGCAGATGTAAACTCTCCTTTTGAATTAGGTGCCATTGCAACGTTTATTGTAAAATCAAATCAAACATTAAGTGTAGCGATTGATGGATTTGAATGTATTACCATCAGCAATCCTGTATGGCGCTTTGGAGCCGATGAAACTTCAGGAAATTATACGTTTAAAGATGAATGCCGTGATATGCTTGCTTACAATTTGTCGTATAATAGCGATGGTTCATTTAACGAAGTGAATATTGAACCATCAGAAGGTGCAGGATTCTTTGGGCAATTTACGCTACAATAGATCTAGAATCTTTTCAAGAAGTAAAAAAGTATAGTGTCATTTATGATTTCTTTTTAGAGATTAAACTTTAATTAATTATAATCCCCTCTTTCCTTTAGAGGGGAAATACGCTACCCTGAAAAAATGGTAGCACTTTAAAGTGTAGTTAGATGTTATAATAATTTATAGACTACAGACTAATTATACGTCAACTGCCGTATTTCAAACCCCTTTTCTTTATCGCAATTTTATAATGTAAAAAACCAATACATTATGAGAACCCTTATTTTATTACTACTCTTTGTAAGTGCACACGTATTTGCGCAAGATTATCCGATGGGGATGAACTGGGACGAACAATCCTATCGTAGTATTCCGTATAAAGCACAATTCACTGCTAGTACCTATGACAACCTGCCATCTTCCTATTCATTGGAAGAATTTACGCCAACACCAGGAAATCAAGGGCAATACGGTACCTGTGTAGCCTATGCCGCTGCCTATGGATTGCGTACAACCATGCTAGCCAAAGATTTTAATCTAACAGATAAGCAACAAATTACAAGCTATGCATTGTCACCTTCTTTTATTTACGAGCAAATAAAAAACGAAGATGATCCTAATTGTCAAAAAGGAGCCAATCCTAAACTCGGTATGGAAGCCCTTAAAATAGTAGGAGCACCCCTACTAAAAAATTTCCCCTACCAATGTGGAGCTGCCATTACCACAGACTCCCAACTGGAAGCTATCGACTATCGTATTCGGGACTATCAAACCTTATTTTTTTATGACGAGCAAGACCCAGGCGTACGTGTCAATGCTACCAAAAAAGCATTAAGTGAAGGCTATCCAGTACTCATCGGGATGAAACTCCCAGAAAGCTTTTTTAAAGCCCAAAAAGTATGGCGATCTGTCCCTTCAGACAAAGGGACATTAGCAAAAAAACATGGATACCATGCGATGGTTGCTGTAGGATATGATGACAATTTTGAAGGAGGCGCCATCAGAGTATTAAATA
>CAKZKZ010000628.1 GCA_937124495.1 uncultured Dokdonia sp.
AGAAATACATCAAAGGTCGTAGCGCTTGTTTTTACAAAGCGCACCTTATCGTCATTCGCCTTGAAATAGCCTCCAATATTAAGAGCGGTAATTTTATGTAACCCCTCACTAATAGGATAGCTACTTTGATTGTAAGAAGAAGCGTCTGTATCTCTTGATAAGAGAATACCACTTTGGATAGTGCCCTCTTTAGTATTGTATTTAATGAGCCTGTTTTTACCATCAATATGACTAGCTGAGGCTAGAATATTCTCTGTTAGAATTTGGCGCTGTTCTCGCTTTACCGATGCCTCTTTAATACGCTCATTCCATAGGGTTAGCACCTCTTGCTGTTCTCTTTCTGTAATAGCAGTAGATTTACTTTCTTTAAAGATGCCATTCAACAAATCACTGTCTCCTCCATACTGTAATGAAACACTCAGCGCTTTACGGCTATCAGTTACAGCAAAATTCAATCGAACATTGCCAAGGGTATAGGGGTTTTTGGCGCTCTTACCCATACTTACTCCTAAAAAAATACCCCAAGATGCGTCTACAGAAGCGCTATAGCTTGACGGAACTTTGACCGCATCGCCAATTTGCCAAAACCCAATATGGGATTCGATACGTTTTCGTGTAGTTTCTAATTGCTCTATATACTTCTGTAAACTTTGCTGTTTTTCATCTATGATTTCTTTAAGGAGTGTTACCTCTTGTTCATCCTGCTTACTAAGCTCTTTTTTTAATTGATACTCCAGCATTTGAGTACTGAGCTTCTCAATACTTTCTTTTTTTGCAAGCTCTCTTTGGGCAACCATTTTAGGGTATTCCAAAGCGATCTCAGCAAGTAGTTGCGCCTGAATGGTCTCAGGGGGTTTGCCTCCTAATGCTTTTAAGATTCGCATCTCTACCTGTTGCAATGTAAAAGGGCGGTTTAGATTATTTACAATCGTCTCTTCTCGTATGGTATCACGACCAAAAGCACTTAGACCACCTACACCTTTATGAAATAAATAGCGTTTTTGCACCTCTGCGTCAAGTTGTAAAAATTCCACTTCTAAATCGTATGTACCTTGCTGTTTTTCTAATTGAATTTGATCTTTATACCGCGAGAGTAACTCATCATATAACGCTTCCTGATCTTTAACTAATAAGAGTCCTGCACGCCCTGTTAATTGTCGAATCGCCCCATGCTTTTCTGGATTTAACACATAGCGAGAATACCCGTTGTCATCGGTAACTTTACTATGATTTGGATAGCCCAAATCAGGCATCATCTCTGGATGTTCTTTGATCCATGCATGAGCTACGGTATCTCCGTATTTATTTAAAAAATCAGGACTCTTTAAGGTATCATCACGGGTTTTTTGCGATCCTGTGGTATTCGCATCTAAGGTTTTTAGTTTGGCCTTAAGCATCGTCATAAGTCGGGCTTCCATAGGAATATCCGAAGTGATATAGTAATACTCTGGCAAGACTACTTGCCCTGTACGATTCACTCTGCCTAGTATCTGAACAACCGTATTAATGTCAAGTTCAAATTGGTGCATCAGTAGCGCTCGTTTTCGCTGATCTTCAAAATCTTTAGAAGCGTGCGCTGAGGCGCCTGTACTACCACTTTGATTGATCAACAGCACGTCATATTCTCCTGAATTAAATAAACGAAATGCTTTTTCTGAATTAGATCGAAAGGATTGTACAATTGCCTGATCTCCATCAAAAACAAGGCGCTGTTTACGCCCTGTAACTTCGCCTACCCTAAAATAAGACTCCTTATGTCCCCCCAAGGTATT
>CAKZKZ010000629.1 GCA_937124495.1 uncultured Dokdonia sp.
ACGCAACGGGTAAGTTTGAGGTAGATGGAACTCAGTTTTTTACCTATTCAGATAGAAATGCATTTAGACTTAAAGACACTCATAGATTAGATATATCATTTGTATACACTCCTAAAAAGAAAGAAGATAGAGGATGGAGTGGTAGTTGGGTATTTGGAGTCTATAATGTGTATAGTCACAAAAATGCGTTTTCGGTATACTCAAGATTAAGGAATAATCAACTACGTACTTTTCAATACTCTGTAATAGGTGCACCTGTACCTTTTGTAACCTATAATTTTAAATTTTAGAAACATGAAAAAGATATTTAAAAACAACAGCATATTTCTAGGAATGCTATTAAGCGTATGTTTTTTATTTTCTTGTACAGAAGAAATAAGTGTTAACGTACCTCATGATGCACAGACTGTTATTTTTGGTTTTATTTCTAATGATACAGCACCTATTTCAATATTTATACAACAAACAGTTCCTTTAAACTCAGCAGCTACTTTTACGGCAGTAAATGATGCTATGGTTTCTTTACATACAAAAGACACTTCTGGAAATACTAGTATAATCACAAATGATTTTATAATAAATCAAGGGAATTATACAAGTATACAACCTATTACGGCACAGATGGGAAATACATATTGGATAGAAGTATTGCTAAGTGACGGAACTCTATTTACATCTACCGAAGAAATACTAAAACCTATAGTAGTGGTAGATGAGATAACAATTATAGATGAAGATTTCGTAGAAATTGTATTTAATGATCCTGCAAATGACACCAATTTTTATAGCATCAATGTTGAGTTGTTAAATAATGGACAGGTAGTATCTAGTAACACATCACAATCTAATGATGTTGTGTTTAACGGAAATGAAAATGCAACTGTTGAAGCGGATTTATTCCCATTTGAAGACGAGGACGATGAGGACGAAATTTTAATAGAATATGATGAAATTAAAGTAACGTTAGGAAATATCAATTTTGATTCCTATCAATTTTTATTAAATAGAGATTTCCAGCAAGAAGCTAATGATAGTGATAGTGCTGGAGACCCTAGTCAGTTATTCTCAACACCACCAGTTAGTTTGTTTGGTAATATCACAAATACAACAGCAGGGACAACGGCTCTGGGTAATTTTACAATAACATCATTGAGTATCCTTTCTCAAGATATACCAGATTAAACAGACATAATACCTTCACCCCCTTGGGTGTAAAACAATTTTTCCTTTATGGGAATTTGAATTTTCAAAAGGAATTGTTTTGCACCCTCATTTATAGAATTAAAGCTTGAATGAGCCAGTTTAACAGACATTAACAAAAATAAAATAGGGTAAAACGACTCTTTACGGTTGTTACATTAAAGACGTAATACTCTCTTGAAATTTTAAATAATAATCAAAATTATAAACATGAAATTGAAGACAATAAAACTATCTATTGTATTAGGAATATTCTTAATAGGACACGTATCCTGTTCTAACAATGACGATACTACAACAACCTCAACAACCCCAGAAGTAACAAGTATTGATGAAGGGAATGATCCCAATTTTACAATAATAGCAAATACAGATACTGGATTTACAGCTTTTAATAGAAAAGTAGAGGTGTTTGGAATTCCTATTTATGCTTTTTCAGAGGTAGAAGATAATAGGTTATTGCATGCGGCAAATCTTATGGCGCAATACTTAGATAATAATGAAGACGGTACGATAGATAATCCAGCAGTTTTAACAGCCATGCAAAATAACAATGCATTTTTATTTATGTGGAAAAGTGAATCTGATTTTGATAATCTAAATCCTCCATCTGGAGCTGAAGGACAAGATTTAGGAAATGATGAAACTGTTCCTGGTTTTGTATCTGGAGGAAGAGTAGGAGAATTTGATGCAGCGTTAGAAGAAGTATTTCACCTTATTACTCATGTAGGGTATGCAAGTGTTTATCCAGATGTATTTGGAGAAAATGCAGGAACGTCACTATCAAATGCAATGGATATTGCAAGAGGCGGAAATTTTACAACAATCCCTAATCCATATCCTGACGGAGCTTGGTATACATATGATGATACAACATGCACCTATGATTGTCAAGCAACAGAATATATTTATTGGGCAATGACTTCAATATTAGGAGCTCAAGAAAACCGTTTAGATGAGATTGGTCAAGAATGGGATTTAAATACAAGTGCTTTAGTACAGAGTACAGATACTATGATATACGAATTGTTAACAGATCCTCAGTATAGTTTCCCTACGGTATTACCTGATGGAACATATAAACAATAAAAATAATTTGAAAAGTGTTGGGGACTGTTAGTTTATTGATGAATTGGCTAGCAGTCCTACAACCACAATGAAAAATAGCACAATGAAAAATATATTTAAAACGATACTAATTTTATTTGTAGGAGTTACTTCTTTTGTATCATGTAGTACAGATGACTCTTCTACTGCTCCAGTAAATGCAAACACAAGAACACAAGGTATTTTTACAGTATTATCAGGAGATACAACGATCGAGATGAATGGTGTAATAGGAAGCACATCATTAAACGATTTTAATACACTGTTTACAGCATTTCCAGATATAAACTTAATTACTATTAAAATGTGCGATGGCTCAGAAGATGATGATACAAATCTTGTATTATCTGCACGCGTACATCAATTAAATATAAGTACGCATTTAATGAATGATGGCTTGATTGCATCTGGAGGGGTTGATTTCTTCTTGGCTGGGGTAGAAAGAACAAAAGGAACAAATACACAAATAGGAGTTCATTCATGGTCTGACGGAGGTTCTGTACAAGCGACAGATTTTCCTGTTGGTCACGCAAACCACCTACCATATATCAATTATTACGTATCTGTTGGATTTACACAACAAGCAGCAGAAGATTTCTATTATTTCACAATTAATGCGGCACCTGCAGAAGACATCCATTGGATGACCGATATAGAAATAGAAACATATCATATCGTAACCAATTAAAAAAAGTATTGATTATATACGGTAATTAACGTGTTATGCGCTTTCGCGAAAGCGTAAAAAATATGAATGCAATCTGTGAATTATAACATAAATAATACTAGAATAATGAAAAATATAAAATCAATTTTTTTAATAGTATTCATCATTAATATTGCTTCTTGTAGTAGTGATGACTCTTCTAACAATCCAATAATCTCTGAAGTACAATCTTGTGATTTTAGCACCTTAGAATCTACTCAAACAGAAAGTTATAATTTTGACAATAACTTTTTAGATTTTTTTACAGAAAGTCCACGCTGGCAATCTCAAG
>CAKZKZ010000630.1 GCA_937124495.1 uncultured Dokdonia sp.
GGAACAGCTACGGGTGTAGGGTCAACGCAAACAGATGCTTTACAAACACATCAGCATAATTATACAGAACCCACTGGACCGCCTGCTCCTGGAGAGACTGGAGAAGGTACCGCTACAGTAAATGCAAATGCATTTACTGGACCTCCTACAAGTGAAACAGATCCTTCTTCGATAAAAGTGAGTCAATTTGAAACAAGACCTGTAAATATATTTGTCAACTATTTGATAAAATACACATATAAATTGCCAAAGTTTAATCACACGCCTAGTATATAATAATGAATAGATAAAAGAGGATTATGAGGCCCATCAAAAATATTTTCATGTGCTTGGTTCATGAAAATCAAGACTGTATCGTTGACTTAGTCAGGAATCTAAGATATGTAGATCCCTCATCTATTATTTTATTATACAATGGAGGAACCAATAAAGAGTTGTTTTCTCATTTTCCTTTTGAAAAATATGGCGTACTCATACATCCAAATCCAAAACCATTAAAGTGGGGATGGCTACACGATTTTGCTTTAGATTGTATGGAATATGCAATCAATACTTTAGAATTTGACACCATTACGGTTGTCGATTCGGATCAACTTGCCTGTGGTAGAAATTATACTGATTTTATTGCTGAGACATTTCATAAAAATCCAGACCTAGGAATGTTAGGGCAAGTACCCTCTCGAATTGATAAGTATACACGAATAGATCCTGCGATAACAGCGTATAAAGAGAAAGCATTATGGCAGCCATTTTTAGATCAATTGCCTCATGGTAAAGATGCTTGTTTATATTGGACATTTTGGCCATCTACAGTATTTACTTACCAAGCAGCTGTAGCACTAACCACGCTGTTTAGAACCAACTCAGCACTACAGGAAATTCTTACGAAAACAAAAATTTGGGCAAGCGAAGAGATTATATTGCCCACATTAACCATTGCTTTAGGGTTTACAATCGTAGAAAACCCTTGTGTTTATGATTTTGTGAAATATAAATCAGTGTATACAAATCAGAATATTAGAAACGCTTTAGAAAAAAAACAATCGTTTTGGATTCATCCAGTATTAAGAACAATAAAAGATAAAAATAGAACTCAAATAAGGGACTATTATAAAAACTATGTTTTTTCAGATCCAAAAGGACTTTCTAAAGATGCTCTTCAATTGATCAAAAGTATTCATCCTAAAATTGAGAATATAGAGGGATGGCTAGAATATGATGAATTTGAATTATTAGTAGCGTTGACACTTGAAAAAGCGACAAATAAAAGAAATGCTACTTTTGTTGAAATAGGAAGCTATTGTGGGAAAGCGACTACTATTATTTCGCTAGTAACCCAATTTGCTAATAACCAATCTAATGTTATTGCTATTGATGATTTTACAGGAAGATTAGGAGCCGAAGATGCTACTATTGATCAATATCCACCTTCTTATGATAAAATAAAACAGACGCTAGAAAATTTACATCTATTAGAAGAAGTTACCATCATTAAGCAAACCCCTCATTTAGTAAACTTAGACGAAAAAATAGATTTCATTTTAATTGATGGCTTGCATGATTATGCAAATGTAGCACGTGATTTTTATCATTTTGAGAAGAATTTTAAAGAAGATACCATTGTACTTTTTCATGACTATTGTGTAAGTTTCCCTGGCGTGATGGCTTTTGTAGAAGAGCTCATCAATACGAATGCATATGAAATGGTAAAATATAGTGTCTCATTAGTTGCTTTACAAAAAAAGACTGTTCCAGTTTTAGATGATCATCCAACACCCGTAGTCAACCTTTCAAGTTTAAAAATGGTACTAGAAGAAAAGCCTTTAGTGAGTTGTATTATGCCAACGTATAATCGACCGGAATTTATAGCTTATGCAGTACATCAGTTTTTAGAAAGTTTACCAGCAGATTATTCGGTGAAGTTGAAGAATAAGATTTTGCAGTCTGCGGATGTTTTAGAGCGGAAGGCTATGATTTTACAGGATGAGTAATATTAAAAAGTCCTAGAGCGACTTTTTAATATTGCGAACCGTGAAACGGGTGGGCAAGGAAAAGTCCCAGAGTGACTTTTTAATTTTGTGAACCGTGAAACGGGTGGGAAGGTGATTTTTCCATTATAGGCAAAAAGCGACCTTTTGGAATACTTTCATATTGGCTAACGGTTTCAA
>CAKZKZ010000631.1 GCA_937124495.1 uncultured Dokdonia sp.
GGTGACCCTATCCCTGATAAAGATGGAAATATCAAGAAAACCGAAAAGAAAGCATTGTCCGAAATGAATAAAGGGCAGCATGGTATCCTGGTAGGAGTACGAGAAACAAGTGGTGAGTTTTTACAATATTTAGACAAGCGAAATATCGCTATTGGAACCAAAATAAAAGTGCTTGGTAAGGAATTTTTTGACGGTTCTATGATCATTCAGGTAAAAAAAGAACAATTTTTTATCTCAAAAAAAATTGCTGAAAATCTATACATCCAAGTGTAATAAATAACTTAAAAATAAATCTTTTGAAAAAGTCACTAATCATACTATGCCTTTTAGGGGTAAGTTTTAAAATAACAGCTCAAGCACAGACGACCTCTATTCCAGATCTTATTACAGATCGTCCAGATGCGACAGAATCCCCAACGGTGGTTCCTGTAGGGAGCCTACAGGTAGAGACTGGTGCTTTTACAACCTCCTTTGAAGATAATGGAATGAAAGAAGAAGTGTTTACCTATAATACCACTTTATTGCGCTATGGAATTTTAGATAATCTGGAGTTGAGAATAGGTTGGAATTTTGAAGAAGTGCAAACAACTATTAATGGGATGGAATCAGAGGATGTCGCTAGTGGTTTATCTCCGTTATTATTTGGAGCAAAATTAGCGATAGCAAAAGAAAAAGGGTGGTTTCCAGAGATAGGGTTAATAGGGCATATTTTTCTGCCATTTACAGCTAGTTCTGATTTTAAGCCAGAATTTACAGCAGCTGATTTTAGATTTGCGTTTAATCATACTCTAAGTGATCGTTCTGGAATTGCTTATAATGTAGGGGGACAATTAGGAGGTGCATCTGCCGAGTTTGCTTATGTCTACACCTTTGCGTACGGATATTCAATTACAAATAAATTAGGTGCTTATGTAGAACTCTATGGAGATTTACCAGAAGATAGTAGTGCTAATCACTTTTGGGATGCAGGTCTTACGTATGCCATTGCGCCGCTTATTCAATTAGATGCTACCGTAGGGCAAAGTATTACAGAAGGCCAAGATATATTGATAAGTGCTGGTGTTAGTTTTAGAATAGATAAAAAGTAAACGATGAACATAAAACAAATATTCTTAGTTCTTTTCGCTTTAAGCGTATTGTTTGGCTGTAAAAACGAAACGAAACGTGATAATGACAAACTAAAAGTAGTGACGACTACCTCTATGATTACTGACCTCGTGAAGAACGTAGGTGGAGATATCATAGATGTAAAAGGACTGATGGGAGCAGGTGTAGATCCGCACTTATATAAGGCAAGCGCAGGAGATGTAACAAAACTTTCTGAGGCAGATATCATTTTTTATAATGGACTGCATCTAGAAGGAAAGCTAGTGGAGGTGTTCGAAAAAATGGGGTCTGCCACAAAAACACAAGTGGCGTTAGGTGAATATTTGGACGAATCAACGCTTATTGGGTCTGATTATTTTGCATCAAATTATGATCCGCATGTGTGGTTTAATATTCAATATTTTAAAGAGTTTGTGGAAGTGGTTGTCAATACGCTTTCGCGAAAGCTTCCTCAGCAAGCCGCCCAATTTAAAGCAAATGGTGACGCCTATTTAGCTCAACTTACAGCACTTGATACCCAAGTAAAAACAAGCATTGAAACGTTGCCTAAGGAAAAAAGAATTTTAGTGACTGCTCATGATGCTTTTAATTATTTTGGAAAAAGCTATGACTTTAATGTTGTTGGTTTACAAGGGTTGTCTACTGCAACAGAAGCCGGAGTACAAGATGTACAGCGGTTGTCTCAATTTATTATAGATAACGATGTGAAAGCCATTTTTGTAGAAAGCTCTGTCCCTAGGCGTACGATAGAAGCATTGCAAGCGGCAGTAAAGGCAAAAGATCATGAAGTCGTTATAGGAGGGTCATTGTATAGTGATGCTCTGGGAGATGCTGGGACGGTTGAAGGAACGTATATAGGAATGTTTACCTATAACGTGACGACGATTGTAGAAGCATTACGATAATAAGATTTCTGCCTTCGCGGAAATGAAAAAGAAATATATGGAAGATAGGAAAATAGCGGTTCGTGTAGATGACTTGACAGTTGCTTATAATTATAAGCCGGTATTATGGGATATTGATTTAACGATTCCTGAGAGTGTATTGATGGCTATTGTTGGTCCTAATGGCGCTGGAAAATCTACATTAATTAAATCCATATTAGGTATTATAGAGCCTATTGCAGGAAGCGTTACTATCTATGATAAACCGTATCAAAAACAACGTAAACTTGTAGCTTATGTACCTCAAAAAGGAAGTGTAGATTGGGATTTTCCTACCACCGCACTAGATGTAGTGATGATGGGAACCTATGGGAAGCTAGGGTGGATAAAGCGCCCCGGACAAAAAGAAAAAAAAGCTTCTCTTGAAGCCTTAGAAAAAGTAGGGATGCTCCCTTTTAAAAATAGACAAATTAGTCAGTTGAGTGGTGGGCAACAACAACGCGTTTTCTTAGCGAGAGCTTTAGTGCAGGATGCCTCTATTTATTTTATGGATGAACCTTTTCAAGGGGTAGATGCAACCACAGAAATAGCCATTATCAATATTTTAAAAGAACTACGTAAAGCTGGTAAAACAGTGATTGTAGTGCATCATGATTTACAAACAGTACCTGAGTATTTTGATTGGGTAACATTTTTAAACGTAAAGAAAATAGCAACAGGCCCTGTCAAAGATATTTTTAATGATGATAATTTAACCAAGACGTACGGGATTAATTATAAAGTGGCGGTGAATAAGTAAGCTTGTAGTCTTTAGACGGTAGACTTTTAGAAAAAAAATAAAAATGAATAGTCCAAAATTTAAGTTTGAAGACTTAAAAGTATATCAGAAAGCACTTGATTTTGTAGATGATGTATATGTGATCACTAAAAGATTTCCTAAGGAGGAAATCTATGGTTTGTCATCTCAATATAAAAGGGCTTCTGTGTCTATTCCGCTCAATATAGCAGAAGGTGCTGGCGATACAGATGCTCAGTTTAATCGTTATTTACAAATGGCTTGGGATTCATTAAAAGAATGTGTTGTATGTTCTACTATTGCGCAAAGACAAGGTTTTATAACGATAGAAGAAGATAAAGAGGCTAGAATCAAACTATCTGAACTCTCTAAAATGATCACATCGCTACAGCGTTATTTAAAAAAAGATAATAAATAATAATAAAGTCTACCGTCTAAAGACTATAGACTAACATTTATGGACATCAAAGAATATTTTAGCTTAGTATTTTCAGATTATACCCTACGTACCATTACGTTAGGGACGGCTGTTCTTGGTGCTATTTGTGGTATGTTAGGCAGTTTTGCAGTACTTCGTAAGCAAAGCTTATTAGGAGATGCGATCTCTCATGCAGCATTACCAGGTATTGCATTGGCATTTATCATTACAGGCACAAAAGATACCAATATACTTCTCTTAGGAGCACTCGTAAGCGGATTGATAGGAACTTTTTGGATACGAGGTATTATTACAAAAACACATCTTAAAAGTGATACCGCATTAGGATTAGTGCTGTCGTTATTTTTTGGATTTGGGATGTTATTGCTAACATTTATTCAAAAACAACCGAATGCAAATCAAGCAGGGTTGGATAAGTATTTGTTTGGGCAAGCAGCTACTTTGGTAGAGAAGGATGTCACCTTGATGGTCATTGTGACGGGTATTTGTCTGGTCGTATTATTGCTTTTTTGGAAAGAATTTAAAATCTTACTTTTTGATGCAGATTACACAAAGACGTTAGGATTTAACACACGATTTATAGATATACTCATCACTTTTTTTATTGTACTAGCGATTGTGTTAGGGCTTCAAACGGTGGGTGTGGTTTTAATGAGTGCGATGTTACTCGCTCCCGCCGCCGCCGCAAGACAATGGACAAATAAGTTAAGCGTGATGATTTTTCTTGCTGCTATTTTTGGTGCTTTCTCAGGTGTTTTTGGAACCGCCATTAGTGCAAGTCAAAATAACCTTTCAACGGGCCCTGTTATTGTGTTAGTAGCAGCAGTATTTGTATTGTTTTCATTTGTCTTTTCTCCAGGTAGAGGTATCCTATTTAAGCAAATTAGATTTTGGCAAAATAGAAGGGATTTAAAATTGCAGAAAACATTGCAATTCATGTTTGATATCGCAAAAACACATGAAGATATATCGCATCCACATGCTATTAAAATATTAAATAACTTCCAAGGATTTACAAAAGGTTCCCTAAAGAAGATGGAAGAAAAAAACTGGGTAGAAGTACAAGGTCAGAAATGGTCACTAACACAAGATGGTTATAACACTGCCGAAAACTTATACAAGCAATAATGTCAGCACCTCAAATAGAAATACAATTAATTGCAGCAATCGTAGCGATTGCTTGTGCGATACCTGGGGTCTTTCTGGTAATGCGTAAAATGGCATTGATTAGTGATGCGATAAGCCATTCTATATTGCCAGGAATTGTAGTAGGTTTTTTCTTGACAGAAGATTTAAACTCTCCTTGGCTGATTTTATTAGCCGCTGTTACTGGAGTAATTACAGTGATTCTAGTAGAAGCTATTCAAAAAACGGGACTTGTTAAAGAAGATACTGCCATTGGATTAGTATTTCCTGCCTTATTTAGTATAGGAGTGATCTTAATTGCCAAAAATGCGAATGATATTCATCTTGATGTAGATGCTGTTTTATTGGGAGAACTCGCTTTTGCGCCTTTTGATCGTCTTGTGGTGGCGGGAACAGATATTGGCCCCAAATCTTTATGGGTGATGGGGGTTATTCTCAGTATTACTATAGGATTATTAATAGCCTTTTTCAAAGAACTAAAAGTAAGCACATTTGATGAGGGGCTTTCGGCTGCATTAGGATTTTCACCTGTGGTGTTGCATTATGGATTGATGTCTATATCATCAGTAACCGTTGTGGGAGCTTTTGATGCGGTAGGAGCTGTCCTTGTGGTAGCACTTATGATTGCACCAGCAGCGACGGCTTATTTATTGACTTCAGATTTAAAGAAGATGTTGGTGCTATCCGTGTTTTTTGGAGTGAGTTCTGCCATTGCAGGGTATTGGATGGCACACCTACTAGATGCCTCTATTTCTGGATCTATGACAACGGTACTTGGGGTTGTATTTTTAATAGTCTACCTCTTAGCACCAAGCAAAGGATTGATTGCAGTGATGTATAGACAGCGTCAACAACGTTTAGAAGTGTCATTGATTACATTTTTGCTGCACCTTAATAATCACGCAGAAGAGAGTGAACGTCATATAAATCATCTTAATGAGCATATTAATTGGCAGCGAGTACGCTCTCAAAGCGTATTAGATTTAGCGCATAAAAATAATATGATTACTATTACTGATCATATCGTTACATTAACTCCTAAAGGGAAAGAATTTACAGATCTCGCACTAGAATATATTGTCACCAATAAGGACGATAAAATAGAACACATGAAAGATGATTTTTTCCTTTTTAGAGGCTAGACCTATTATAGTTCCTTTTACATTATATTTGGTATAATGCTGTAACATGGCACCTTTCTTGTCGTATATGATATAAACACACCTATGAAATCTTTGCGTATATCCATACTTCTTATTTGTTTTTGCGCTTTCGCGAAAGCACAAAATACGTCATCTACACCTTT
>CAKZKZ010000632.1 GCA_937124495.1 uncultured Dokdonia sp.
AAAACAACAGGTAGCATTGAGAAGTTAACAGAATGTTTTGGTGCTGATCCTAGTCATTTAAGAAAATTAAGTTATGAAGTTGAAAAAGAAATTTCATTAATAAATTATAAAATAAATGCAATTCAAATTAATTTAAATAAATATTTAGAATTATATGATGAAATTTATTGGAGAAATAAAATTGATATATTATTTCAAAATGAAAGAGATGCAGAAGATGCTTTTAAAAATGGCGGCGTATTTGCCAGAGAAAACCCTAGTTCTCCTTCTTTTCAACTCTCTAAAGATGATTATTTCGGGCTCTTTAATAGATCAAGACATCTTGCTAATTTCAAAGTGTTTTATACGATTCCTGCTTGGAATATGGATACCAATCTTAGAGCTACGTATAGAAGTAAGTTTGGGTTATTTGATACTAATGCAAATACCTACTTAGACAGTTTTGACAGCTTTGTAGATGACTATACTATTTGGGATATCGCTCTTAATAAGACTTTTTACACAAATTATAAGCTAGGTCTTGGAATAGATAACCTATTTGACTTTACAGATCCAGAAAGCATAAGCAATGTAGCTGGGCGTATACTTTACGGAAAACTTTCAATCAATTTTTAATTTTAACTATATCAATATGAAAACACTTAGATTATTAACATGTATGGCTCTTATTGCAAGTATTTTTTCTTGTAGTAATGATGATGACTCCTGTGCAGAAAGCACCTTCTTTAGAGATGCAGATAGTGATGGCTTAGGAACAGCTTCCGAATCTCAAATGGCTTGTGAGGTCCCAGATGGATTTGTATCAAACTCTGATGACAATGACGACACACAAGCGCTTTCACCCCTTATTACTGGAACAACTTCAAACCTACACGCACCACAAGAAGGAGGACAAGGACAACCTATTTCTGGAGCATTTACAAAATTTGACTTTGAAACAGGTCAAATCACAACAAGTGATACTGATTGGGATGTTGCTTTTAGAGGGACAACAATCATCGTAAATGGAGGTACTTCCCAAGGCACCATAGATGAACCAAGTAGAACAGGCAATGCAGCTGCTTATATTGCTACAGGAACGATGAGTAGTATTACATCTGTGGAGACAAGTTCTCTTGTGCAAGATAGTACTACAGCACTCGCAATTCCTTCAGGAAGTGATAATGGATGGTACAATTATGCAGGTGAACCTACTTTTTTAATCACACCCCTTGCAGGAAAAATAATCGTCTTCAGAACGACAGAAGGACGATATGCTAAAATGGAGATTTTAAGTTACTATGAAGATGCACCATCAAATCCAGATGCTTTTATAGATTCAAGTAGATACTTTACGTTCAATTATGAATATCAGCCCAACAATAATGTGACTATTTTCTAATTAATTTTAATCCAGATTTAATAGTCACCTATTGCAAAAGCCTCTTAAAAGAGGCTTTTTTTTGCTATCTATCGAAAAGGGTTTGTCGGTATGTACTTGTTAGGTTTTTTTACAACTTAAACTGCAAAATTGTGTAAAAAGCTAGTGGCTCAGCAGGGATAATACCGAGTCCAGGATACCCAGTTGCTCTTCTAGTAAAATAGGATTCACATCAGGAATAAACTCTACTTGATTTCCTTCTACACCAGCTTCTTCAAAACTTGCATATTTTGACTCTGTTAATGCTAAGTTTGCAAAGACATTCAATTTGGTTAATCCTGCATGACATACACGATTCCTAACAATAGTTTAATGCTATCCAATAGTCTAACACGATACATATCCAATTACAGCTATTCCCAAAAGGCAATTTTTCTTTTTATGCT
>CAKZKZ010000633.1 GCA_937124495.1 uncultured Dokdonia sp.
TAAAATAGAGCTTTGAGGTCACGAATGATTTCAAAGCTCTTTTTTTTAAAGTGTACCAAGAGTGTACCAAAACTGCACCAACAGCATAATCATATAAGTTTTACCAAACTCCTATAAAATCACCAATTCTTTCCTAATTTTCTATATGGTCAAAGGAAGTGATTAATCAATTTATCTTTTTTAATAAATATGAATTACAACTCTTAAATTCACATTCCAAGAATGGGGAGCGTACTAATTTATTGAAGTTAGAATTCTAGTGATAACAATAAAAAAACCTTAATCCATCGTTGTGAATTAAGGTTTTGAAAGGTCTTTGTGAGGAGGAGGCTTTAAGTGTCGGTCTCCTTCCAAGGAATAATAACATCATTAACTTTAATATACTTACCGTGACCACGTTCATATCCATCAGTTGTTCTTTTATCTGCATGTGCAGCTCTCTTTTGTGCGTCAAAACCATTTTCCCCTTGCCATGATATAGAAAGTGAACGAATATCATGAAACGATGGGCGGGAAGCTTTAGGTAGCTGAGCATATAAGCCTAACTCATCTCTTAGATCTGAAAATGTACGACTGACAGTTACACTTGCTATCTGTGTTTCATGTTCAATCCCTTCTCCTAGCTCTCTGTTTCTATACCTTCTTGCTCGCATTCTATGAACAATAAAGGGCGAGTCTACATTGTCAGATTTGCTCAATGCTATTATTTTCATAAACTCTAGATTAATAGGTATTTGCACTCTACTTGAGGGGCTTTTTCTGATTTTTTTCCGTTCAATAAAAATAGAATCTTCTTTAAATTGCTGATACTTCAAAGTAGCAATTTCATTCACCGAGTGAGACGTTTGTAGCGATAACTCCATAGCAACTTGCATCCAATTAAGTCCTTTTTTACCAGCATGTTCATGTATTTTTCTAAAGTCATCTAAAGTTAACCTGTAAATATCTGCCTCGTCTTTAGAACAAATTGTAATTCTATCTAACTGTTTTGCTGGGTTCTGTGACATCAGTGATTTTCTAATACAATAACTGAAGCAAGTTGTTACTAGGTACAGGTAACGATTATATATATTTGCAGATTCACCAGAGTTTACGCTTTCAATAAACGTTGTAACGTGTTCGATGGTTATATCGTTGCCTCGCATATCACCAAAATAATTTAATATGTGATTGAGCATTGGGCTTCTAGTTTTTTTCGAACCATCACTCCAATCTTTATCTTTGGCAATTTGATCAAAAATTTCTGGTAAAAAGTTTTTAAGCCTCTCACCGTTACGTCCTTTATCAAGAGCCTTTCCGCCATTGCTGGAGGACAGTATTTCATGAGACATAGAAGGATCTACCCTGAATGTCTTGTTGTATACAATGGCTTTTCGCTTTGCTTTTGCTTTGTCTTTAC
>CAKZKZ010000634.1 GCA_937124495.1 uncultured Dokdonia sp.
ATCACTGGGGTTGCTAAGTTTTCTACAAAATCAAATAAGTCTTCTTGCCCTTTTCTAGCAAGTTCAGCTCCTTGCGCTACAGAAAAGTCTGCAAATTCAGAAATATCAGCTCCTGCAACAAATGCTTTTTCTCCTGTTCCTGTGATGATAATCACCTTTGTAGTGGTATCTGAGTCCGCTTTCGCGAAAGCGTCATGCAACTCCCCAATCGTTTCTGTATTTAAGGCGTTTAGTTTTGAAGGCCTATCAATCGTAATCGTTGTGATCCCGTTATCGTACTCTGAAATAATATTATTATAACTCATGTTTTTCTATTTACTCGAGCGGAGTCGAGAGTTTTTTACTATTGTTATTTTTGGATAAAGGTCTCGACTGCGCTCGACCAGACAATGTTTTATTTTCCCTTAGGAAAAGTCACTGTAAATACGGTTCCTTTTCCTTCTTGAGATGTAAAAGTAATGTTTCCGTTATAGGTTTCCATAATATTTTTCACCATGGCGAGCCCAAGTCCCATACCACTGGTTTTGGTAGTGAATTTTGGTTCAAATATTTTAGATTTATTTTCTTCTGTAATTCCTATTCCGTTATCGCTTACAGTAATTTGAACATCAGATCCTATGGTCTGTACATCTACAAAAATAGTAGGGTCTTCTGTGTTTTTTGTTGCTTGAATAGCATTTTTAACTAAATTGGTCACCACTCGTATTAGTTGTGTCCTGTCAAATTTTGCAAGAATTTCTTGGTCTGCTTTCGCGAAAGCAATATTACGTTCCCTAAAAATATCTAACGCCAGTTTTATCACCTTAGGGACATTTAACGTTTCGCTTTGTTGTGCAGGCATATCTGCAAAATTTGAAAAAGCAGAAGCAATACTACTCATCGTGTCTATTTGTTGAATAAGCGTATTACTATATTCTCTTATTTTTTTATTGATTTCTGGGTCTTCAGGATCAAAACGTCGCTCAAAACTCTGCACTGTTAATCGCATAGGCGTCAATGGATTTTTGATCTCATGAGCGACTTGCTTTGCCATTTCGCGCCAAGCAGCTTCTCTTTCATTTTGAGCAAGTTGTGCTGCACTTTCTTCTAGCTCATCAATCATACTATTATATGCAGAAACCAATGTCAACAACTCTGTAGGGAGACTTTTTGTATCTACTTTTTTATTGCGCCTATCTAGTTGTGTTACTTTAATTTTTTCTTCAATATCCTTCAGTCGAAGAGTGATATATCTTGCTAAAATAAAGGCAAGAAAAATAGCCGTAATAAAAACTATAAGCGCTACAATCCCTATGCGAATAAGGATTTCTTGCATCTCTTTATTAATAAAAGAATCTGTGTCTTCATATTGAATTTGAAGAATGGCAAGTCGTTTAAATTTTGGATCGTTTATATAAGAATACGAGTTTTGTTGTGGTATTTCTGTATCTATACGCTCTACATATCGTTTTTCTATAGTGCTCGCTAAAGTGTCCAATATGCGCTTGGGAATTGCTTCTTGAGTAGGACTATCAAATAATTCTTCGGTAGAGGAAATTAAAGGCTTTCCTTCCAAGTCATAAATGGTGATATTCTCTCCGTGTATACGAGCGATATCATATACTTCATTTCTGAAAATAAACCTCACCTTATCTGTACGCATTTGAAAGGTGGTCGTTTTAAGCGTCCTATCTATATCTTTTTTTATCGCGTTTTCCTTACGCTCTAAACGATCAATATTATAATCTTTTACTTGCTCGCGATATTGATAATAGGTAATCCCAGAAATTAAGGCAAAGGCAATCAGTACCAGTACAAGCATCGAAGTAAAAATGCGGAAGCTTAAAGATTTCCTATCAAAATTGAACATACTAGTATCTATTATTGAATGACTAAGATATTAAGATTATGATTGTATTAGGTAGTATCATACCAAGAACTCATGTTACGCATCTGGGTTTTTTTCTTGAATCTTTCGGTATAGTCGTATGCCAAGCATTAACAATACACCCAGGCCAATAATGCCTAATACACCATAGATCCAGTTTGTAGCACTTTTTGTCACAGCGAGAAAAACAACAGCAAATAAAATAAGGGTTGCTCCTTCATTCCAAATACGCATAAACTTAGAAGAATATTTAAACTCCCCACTTTGCAATTGTTTGTGTATACTCCATGTCTTTGCATGATAGATATATAGCAATATTACAAATCCTAACTTTATTTGCATCCATGGTTGTTCTAATAATCCTGGAGAGATGTGCAACATCAAGAAGGCAAAAAGAGAACAAAGTACTAAAGAAGGACCTGTAATGATTTTCCAAAGCCGTTTTGCCATTAAACCCAATTGTTTTCCTAAAATCTCACGATCTGGAGAGGGCTTTTCATGAGCCTCTACTTGATATACAAAGAGCCGAGGCATATAAAATAAACCTGCAAACCAAGTCACCATAAAAATGATGTGAAGTGCTTTTATATAAAAATAGTATGCTGCCATAAGACAAAGATACGAAGGTCTATGTAACTCTTAAAGATTCAAAAAGCTGAATCTTTAAGAGCTTGTAGGTTACTACAATTATAAATAAACACTAATACCCCCTGTAAGATTTATTCTGCTGTTGGTACTTTCAAGTTCATCTCCACTAACTAACTCTGAATTAAACGTTGAATTATTATATTGTACTCCTGTATCTACAGAAATATTTTTTGTAAGAAAAATAGCAACGCCTCCTTTAGATGTATATTCCATACTTCTTTGTTTTCTTTCATTTTCTGCAAAATTTGCAACACCGTTAATGATTATTGTACTTTCATTTCTGGACTTATTAGAACCAAACCCAACACTTCCTCCTAGATAAGGTTTAATTCTTCCCGTATTAAAGTAGTAACGAACAAAAGGAGCAAATGAAATCCCTCTCCCTTTAGATTCTGATTCAGAAGGAAATTCACTAGGACTGGATCCTGTAGCTTTAAATCCAGAAAAATTTACTCCTGCACCTACCACAAGATGATCAACCAAAAAGTAACCTATAGTTGGCGAAATTGAATAACTAGAATAATTGAAAAAAGGATTATCTAATTCGCTTAAACTTGCTCTAAAATTAGATTGACCAGACAAAAAGATCGTTCCTTTTGATACTGGATTCTCTTCTGTTGTAATATCTATATCTTGAGAAAATCCAGAGATGCAGCATAGTAAAAAGGTTAATACTATAAAATTGTTTGCTTGTTTCATAATGACTATTTTTTATTATTTGAAACAATCTAATCAAACAACATGCTTACTATTCTTAATAAAAAGTTGATTAACTTCTTTTTAGTACTATCTATCATAATTTATGTTAATCTTATCATATCCAAAGTTTAAAAGCAGATCTATGGTCAATAAAAAAACCTTCCGAAGAAGGTTTCTTATTATATTAGTATATGTAGCTTAACTAAAAGAAAATATGAAAGCCTACTTTAAAGACAAAACTATCAGAGTCAAATCTTGGGGGAGTATTATTATCTTTAGGTTTTACCGTACTTGTGGCATATCCTACTCCTAAATCTATAGAAACACGATCTCCTAAAAAGAATGCAACGCCTCCATCAAAGCTGTAATTGAAAATTGAGTTTTTAAATTCATTTTCACCTACACCATCATCTACTTTTGTATTTGAAAAACCTACACCTACTGATCCTTCTAAAAAGGGTTTTATATTTCCTTCAGTAAAATAATAACGTATAAAAGGGGAGAATATAAAAGCAGTATTGATTGATTCGTTATCAAATGTGTCTGATTTTGTCTTATTTGAAGAAAATAAAATCCCACCTCCAACAGCTAAATTATCTATTACAAAATATCCAGCGCTAGGTCTTAAGGAAAAAGAGGTGCTTCTGGCTTCACTCTTTGAAACAGTTCCTGAATCACCTTCTGTTTCTGAAGCTACACTTGAGAAACCAAAGCTAGAATTTCCTCCTACAATAAATTTACCTTTAGCTGTGGGTCTTGATGTTTCTTCTTCCGTTTGAGAAAACCCAATAAAAGAATAGAATAATAAACTTAAAATTAAAATAGATTTTAATGACTTCATAAATTGAAATTAAATTAGTTGTTAAATGATTAATGAGCTGTAGACAAACAATACACTTTGTTGGATACCTACACATAAGTATTAAAGAAATAATGACAGCTTTATTCAAGGATTTTTGGCTTATCCTTTTCAAAATCAAACGTTAGCATTCTTTTGATTTTAGTGCAATCTAGGACACAATCTTGTGGAGAAAAAATGACGTATCCGTATATTAAACAAAATACGGCAACAAAAAAACCTAGTAGATTTCTCTACTAGGTCTATATTCTTAGTTTTTTACTCTTTTTTAATCTTCTACAAACAGATAATTCAATTTCAAATTATTAAAGTCTGTATTAAACTGAGCTACCTCAACATCTAGCATGTTATCAAATGCTTCTAATTGCTTTGTAATCGCTGCAGAAAGTTCGTTTTTAACAGCAATATCTTGATCTGTTGGACCAAAATCTCCCATTCCAACGAGGCTATTTAAATGCCCTAGTTTATTATTTAATCGAATAGGGAAGTTCAACGGATCTTGACCAGAGCGATTCTTTGTTTGATATAACTCTTTTTCAATGGCACCGAACTCTTCCTGCATTTTCTTTGCTTTCTCTCTTAAATCTGCCGTACGTGTGTCGTCTTTATATTGTGCTTCAAATGCTTTTAACTGGGCATTGATTTTACGTATTTTCTTAATACTTTGATGTGCGCGATCTACAGTTTTATTAACATCTGTTATAAAGTCATGTTGTCGTTGCATATCGGCTACTGTTGCTTCTGCATTTGGATTTGGAGTAATGACAAATGCCTGTGTTTGCTCTTCCCCATTTACATTCATCACCACTTTATAATTACCAGGCACTGCTTTAGGGCCATCAAGACTTGCCCACCAAAGAATCATTCCTTTAAGTCGCTCTGCACCATCGGTACGTGTATTCCAAGCAAATAGATTACTTCCTTTTTCTGCTTTCAACTTGTCTTTCTTTTCCTTTGCGCCAGTACTAAACGACTGTAACGTATCTCCAGCAACTGTCATATACGTAAGCGATACGGTATCTTTCTTTTTATCAAAATCTTTCAGATTAAAGTACGTCATGACTCCGCTAGGGTGATTTGTGCCTTCGATAAGGCTCCCTTCACGACCACCGCCTCCCATACGGTAGGTTTCTTTTGGTTTAAAAAGATGGTTTGATCCCGCTTTCGCGAAAGCGGCCTGATGCAGCATCCCTAAGTCATCTATCATCCAAAGACTACGCCCTTGTGTTGCCACAATAAGATTATTGTCCTTAATCGTAAGATCTGTAATTGGGACAATAGGAAGATTCAACTGAAAAGATCTCCAGTTTTTACCGTCATCAAAACTAATATACATTCCGGTTTCTGTCCCCGCATATAGTAATCCTTTTTGTTTTGGATCTTCACGTACAACACGTGTAAAATGCTCTGCAGGAATTCCGTTGGTTATTTTTTTCCAAGACTTTCCATAATCGGTAGTTTTGTATAGATACGGAGCAAAATCACCCGACTTGTATCGAGTTCCTGCTATGTAGGCCGTTCCTTCATCAAAAGCACTAGGTTCCACACTATTAATCATCATCCATTCTGGCATTCCTTTTGGCGTTACATTCTCCCAAGAAGTTCCTCCGTTACGACTTACATGAACCAATCCATCATCACTTCCTACCCATAATAATCCTTCTTTAAGAGGGGATTCTGCTGCTGCAAAAATGGTACAATAATACTCTACTGAGGTATTATCTTGTGTAATAGGTCCTCCAGATGATTTCATTTTTTCTGGATCATTACGTGTTAAATCTGGACTGATGACTTTCCAGCTTTGTCCTTCGTTTTCAGTAACGTGCACATTCTGTGAGAAGGTGTACATACGATTCGGATTGTGCTTACTAAAAATAATAGGAAAGTTCCATTGGAAACGATATTTCATATCCTCTACACCATGTCCCATTGGGTTATCTGGCCATACAGAGATAGAGCGTACCGTATTCTTCTCATGATTTACTCTTGTCAAGAAACCATCATAACTTCCTCCATATACAATCTCATTATTTTTTGGATCTACGGCAATATGAGCACTCTCACCTCCAGCAGTACTTTCCCAATCGTCTTCAGAAATACTTCTTCCTTCTGTACGATGCGGAATACGGATCGTACTATTATCTTGTTGTGCTACATAAATACGATATGGAAACGCATTATCTGTGGTTACTCTATAAAATTGTGACGTAGGCTGATTCATATATGTACTCCAACTACGACCTCCATCATAGGTAACTTGCGCACCTCCATCATCTCCTATAATCATACGATTAGGATCTTCTGGCGCAATCCATAAATCATGATGATCACCGTGAGGTGCATTATATGTACTAAAAGATTTTCCTCCATCGGTAGACTTATGATAACGCACGTTTAAAACATATACGGTCTTTTCATCTTTTGTATCTGCATATAGACGGGTGTAATACCATGCGCGTTGACGTAGTTTACGCTCATCATTGATCTTTGTCCATTTCATCCCTCCATCTTTGGATGTATACAATCCTCCTTCTTTTTCATTTTCAACCATGGCATACAGGCGATTACTATTTACAGGAGATACGGTGATTCCCATAATTCCTAAAATGCCTTTTGCAAAACCGTCATTGGTAGAAATTTCTGTCCATGATTCGCCTTCATCTGTACTTTTCCAAAGCGCTGATCCATCTCCACCTGAACTCAAACTATATGGAGTACGTCTTGCGTTCCAAGTCGTGGCATACAATACTCTATAATTATTAGGGTCTATAATTAAATCTACAACCCCAGCATTTGAGTTACTGAATAATGTCTGCCTCCATGTTTTACCTCCATCAGTACTTTTATAGACACCCCGTTCTTGTGTCGGTTTATAGATATTTCCTAATACGCCTGCATATACAATATCTGGATTGGTAGGATGTACACGTATACGAGGTACATGCCGACTATTTTTAAGTCCCATCTGACTCCAGGTTTGTCCAGCATCTACTGTTTTCCAAATTCCATATCCAGAAGATACGTTCCCTCGAAGGGTCTTTTCTCCTCCTCCTACATAGATCACATTAGGATCACTTTTGGAAACCTCAACAGCTCCGATACTTCCTCCAAAAAAGCCATCAGAAATATTCTCCCATTCCTTTCCACCATTAATGGTACGCCATACACCACCACCGGTACTTCCCATATAAAATAAATCAGGTTGTCCAGGTACTCCAGTGACAGCGGCACTTCGGCCACCTCTAAAAGGTCCTACTAATCGGTATTCTAGCGCTTCATACGAAGATTCATCTGGTGTTTGCGCATTGGTTTCTAATGCCATTCCTGAGAGTATACCCAGAAAAAGGAAGAGGATTTTGGTTTTCATGTGTTTATTTTTTTGTTTTTGATGGTCACATGTCACCTTAGATGTTACAAATAATTATAGTATTATATATTCATAATTATTTCCAACATATCGGTTTCATTGAGTTTTGGTTTGATATTACGATAGAAATTTAAGGAATTCTTAAGAAGGATTCCTTTTTTGGGAGTTTTTTAACGTATTTGAGAACTAAGAAATGTCTTAGTGATATTGATAGAAATGAGTACGCTTTCGCGAAAGCGTAAAAAGAAACATCACCCTTCTTCTTGAAGTGCTAGTTCTGTCTTCACTTCTTTATTTAAGAAATATCCTGTTACGATCGTAGAAAGTACATCGGCAATTGGAAAAGCAATCCACACACCCCAAACACCTAAAAATGGAGGTAAAATTAGAATCAGAGGGATTAAGAAAAACCCTTGTTTTGTCAAACTTAAAAGTAATGCAGGTACAGCCTTCCCTATCGATTGAAAATACGCAGAACCTATTAATTGTACTACAATAATAGGGGTTGCCGCAAATACCCAGCGTAAGGCGTTAGGGGTACGAGCAAAGATCTCTGCATTGTCTGCAATGGTTTGCGCATCTCCACCTTTGTCACTTAAAAACAAGGAGACAAAAAAGTCTGGAAAACTCATGATAATTGCAAAAACGAGTAATGCGAGAATACCTCCATATTTAATAGAGGTGTTAATGGTCTCTCGAACTCGACTATACTTTTTTGCGCCAAAATTATATCCAGCAATTGGCATAAATCCTTGAGTTACTCCAATCACTGGGAATAACGCAAACATAAGCATCCTACTGATGATCCCATAAGAAGCTTGATCTAAGGGTCCCCCATAGGTAAGCAATACATTATTTAATAAAATACCTAGTACACTAATGATCCCCTGACGTGCTAAAGTTACACCACTCAAACCACTGATTTCTTTTAAAATCTTGGTTTTAAGTTTAAGGGAACTTAATTTAATACGCAACTCACTCTTAGCTATAAAAAACCAAAGAATAAACCCAAAACAGATCCCATAACTTATAAAAGTTGCCCAAGCGGCACCTTCCATTCCATAGTCTAGTACATTTATAAGAATATAGTCCATAATGATATTTCCGATAGCAGGAAGAATCATGGCATACATTGCAAATTTTGGCTTGCCTTCTGCACGTATCACATTATTACCCATCATACATAATGCGAGCATCACGATGCCGTACAATACAATACGATAATAAGTAAGTGCCATCTCTTTATAAGAGTCAGCAGCACCAAAAAATTCTATAAAATAATCTTGAAATATAAGCCCTCCTATCGCTAATGATCCAGAGATAAGAAGTGTAGTGGTTATTTGATTTCCAAAAACATTTAATGCTTTTTCATCTTCACCGGCTCCTAATGCTCTGGATAATACAGAACTTCCTCCTATTCCTACCGCGAGACCTATAGCTGCAATAAAAAAGGTAAAAGGAATGACTACTGTAATGGCCGAAATGGCTTGAGGACCAATCCATCTTCCTACAAAGATAGTGTCTACAATCATATTAAGGGACATCACTAAAATACCTATAGAAGCAGGGACTGCCTGTTTAACAAGTAGTTTTGATATAGGTTCTGTACCTAAAGATGTAGAGTTTTTTTTGGACAAAAATGAATTGTTTAAGAGTTTGCAATATGCAATCTCTTTTTTAAAGGAGGGTCGAACTCGCTAAAATTTAACTTAAAATTAAGCTGTAACCGTCGCAGATACTTCCCATTCTTTAATCCATCCAGCAATGACTGCTGCCCAATCATCACGATCATTAAGGCACGGAATGGTAGTAAACTCTTTTCCACCAGCTTCATGGAAGATCTCTTCTCCCTCCATAGCTATTTCTTCAAGTGTTTCTAAACAATCGGAAACAAAAGCAGGCGTAACAATAGCCATTTTCTTAAATCCTTCTTTCCCCATACGCT
>CAKZKZ010000635.1 GCA_937124495.1 uncultured Dokdonia sp.
GAAAAGAAATATGGGATATAATAGATCAAATATTAAACTTAACAAATAAGAATATTGAGAACGAAAATATTAAGAAGCGAATAGATGAAAAACTAAGAATGGGATATGCCTTATTGTTTAGAAAGGTAAATTCTTTAGAAAAAAATGTTTTATTGTTTAACAATGAAGTTAATTCCTTTATTGTTTTTTGGTCTATATTAGAGGAGATATCACATGATTTTTTCGGCAGGAAATATGAAACAGAAAAAGAATGGATAATAAAATCTAATAATGAGAAAATACAGTGGTTTGACGGTAGTATTTTAAAATCAAAATTTTCAACGATTAAAAAGGAATTTAATTCAATTTCAGAAGTAGCAGATAATAATTCAAGCCATCAGGTTAATTTATCAAATCAAATAGCTGCTTTGTTAAGGTATCAACATCTATGGGATCATCATCAAATTCAGTCAAATTTTTTAAGTAAACTTAATAAGTACAGAAATGAAATAGATTTTATTCATAGCTCTACAGCTAATATTATTAATAAAGAAATTTCGAAATCTTACAACCCTGAGAATGCCTTTAAAAAATGTAATCACATGTTAAATTTTATTAAAACATTACTTCAGTAACTATGCACATATATTGCACACCCTAATTACATATTTGCATTAAATAAATTAAAAATGGAAGCAACTACTTACTTTAAAAACCTAAAATTATCAAATCAACAACTAGCTGCTTTTGATAAAATTAAAGAATTTGTAAATAGTGATAAAAAAGTTTTTATTTTAAAAGGGTATGCAGGTACTGGTAAAACTACTTTGCTAAAAAGTGTGGTCGATTTTTTAAAAGAGGACAACCATATTGTTCAATTGATGGCTCCTACAGGAAGAGCTGCAAAAATATTGAGAGATAAAACAAGTTACGGTACTACGATACATAGTGCTATATACAAACTTAAAGAATTAGAAAATATTAATTCTAATTCTGAAGAAGTTGCTGTTCATAAAGTAAAATATCATTTTCCTATTGACTTGTCAGTAACAACTCAAAGAATTTTAATTATTGATGAAGCATCTATGATTTCTAGTAGAAAGATGACTAATGAATTATTTAATTTCGGTTCTGATGTTTTATTAGATGATATTCTAACCCATACTTTTTGCTCAAACAAGAATAATAAAATTATTTTCGTTGGTGATCCTGCACAATTACCACCTGTAGGAGATAATACTTCATTGGCTTTAGATGAATCGTATTTTGAAAAATAGGATATGAATTATGACACCTTTGAATTAACAGAAGTTCAACGTCAAGAAAATAATGGAATACTTTCCAATGCAACTAAATTACGTAAGGTATTAGAGAATGAAAATACTTCAGAACTATCTTTTGATTATGATCAAGAATCATTTTTAAAATTAAATCCGGTTGAGGTTATTGATAAATTCTTAGAACTTTATCCTATCCCTGAAATTGGAGAAGGTGTAATTATTTCCTATTCAAACGCACAATGTTATCATTATAATTTGGGGATAAGAGCATCTTTATTTCCAGATCAAATGGATATAAAGCCTGGGGATTTAATAATGATAAATAATAACAATTATCATACGTATGCTACAGAACTATTTAATGGTGATACAGCTAAGGTAGTTGATGTTTCTAATGTGACAGTATCCCAGTCTGCTCCAGTTATGTCAATTGTTAAGGGCGAAAAAAAGCGAAAAGAGATAAGCTTAGAGTTTAGGAAAATCACGATTAGAGTATCTAGTTATGATAAAGATATAGAGTGCTATATAATTGATTCATTATTAAATTCTATCGATAGGGATTTGTCAATAGAAATGATGCAGGCATTATATATCAATTTTGTAATGAGGTTTAATGAGGGACAAGATAAAAGAAAACAATCAGGTTTAACTGGTTACAAAGTTGGTTCTAAAGAATTTAGTGATGAACTAAAAAAAGACCCTTTCTATAATGCTTTAAAAGTTAAATACGGGTATGCAATTACTTGTCATAAAGCACAAGGTGGAGAGTGGGAAAAAGTATTTGTGGATTATCAAGGTAGAGTAAGTTTAAGTAAAGAAGCATTACGTTGGTGTTATACGGCTACTACTAGAGGTGTTAAAACAGTATACGCTATTAACGCACCTAACTTCACGCCATTAGCTAAATTAAGTTTCTCTAAAATAGTAAACGTAGGTAAAATAGCTAATAATGCATTGTATTTAAAAGACATTAATTGCTCGCCTTTTCATACAACTAACCTACATAAAGCGAAAAGCTTAAAATATTGGGATGTTAAAGAACAATTAGAGAGTACTGAGTTTGAAATAGAAAGTGTAGAAACAAAAGGACCATATCTAGAGAAATATACAATTACTAATAAAGAAGATGCTAAATATACCCTACAAGCAAGTCATAAAGGTTCAGGTCATTTTATAGATCAATTTAAAGTTTTGAATCATAATATAAGTGAATTAGAGAATATATTTAACACGAATTCAGCATCAAAAATTAAGGTTAAATATTCACCTTGTAATGACACGTTAGATGGCCTGTATACCATGTTGCAATCAGAGTGTGACGATTTGCAAATCACGATAACTAATGTTGTTGAAGAAGTTGAAAAATATTATGTAACGTATTTCTTAATTACCGATTCAATTTGTGCAGCAATTCAGTTTTATTTTGATAAAAATTATCATTTCACTAAGGCAATACCAAAATCCTTTCAATGTGAGAATGATTCAAAACTTACAATGTTAATAGATAAACTATCCAATCATGCCAGCTAAAGAAATTAAAGAATTACGTCAATCAGGTCGTTTAGAAGAAGCTTTGAAAATGGCTAATGAAGAACTAAAAGTACAACCAGATAATATTTGGGCTAAACGAAATATTTGTTGGGTATATTATGAATATTTGAAAGTAAATGCGTCTATTGAAAACATAGACGTTTTTATTGAAAATTTAGTAAAGTTAAAAGAACTACAATTACCAGTAGATGAGAATATGGTATTTGATAATGCGGCTTATCAGATTGGAAAAGTACTATTTGCTTTAAACAAAATGGAGCAACCAGACTATACTAAAATCAATCAAATTTTTGATACGGTAAAAGCATTTCATTTCACGAAATCTTCTGAAAGTTATTCTTTTTTATACAAGGGTTTTCATAAAGGATATAAAAACTGGTCTAGGTATATTGAGTTTGCTGATTGGTGGGATTTTAATAATTTCTTAGATAATGATTATTTAAAAGAAAAAATGCCTAACGGTAAAGAAGTGATGGCAATAGTAGAACAAGCCTATATAGCTTATTCTAAAAAAATATTAGAAGGATTTCCTTCAGAAATGAATCAATTTGAAAGAGTAATAGATAAAGATAAGATAAATAAATTCTTACCTAGTTTAGAACAAATTATTGAGAAATACCCTGACTATCAATATCCACAATATTTTAAAGCAAAATTATTATTGGCTTCAGGCGATAAGGAAAATGTGTTAGCATCTTTTCTGCCATTCGCAAAGCAAAAGAAAAATGATTTTTGGGTATGGGAGTTAATGTCAGATGTATTCGAAAATGATGATGAAAGAAAAATAGCCTGTTTGTGTAAGGCATTATCACTAAAGTCTCCAGAAGATTTTTTGATCAAGACACGTCAAAAACTAGCAGATATTTTAATTGGAAAAGAATTGTTTTCT
>CAKZKZ010000636.1 GCA_937124495.1 uncultured Dokdonia sp.
AAATCAAAAGGCCTCCAGTTGGAGGCCTTTTTTTATAATGATCTAAGATAGATTTACTTCTTTATAAATCTTCTGGTAATGATCGTATCACCAGCAGTAATTCTGATAAAGTATGTTCCCGTTTTATAATTGGAGACATCAACACTTTCAATCCCTGCATCTTTAACCTCAGTCACTAACATACCAAGCATTGAGAATACTTTGATATTACTTACTGTTGCATCTTGTACGTCAATGTAAAGTATCGTTTCTGCTGGATTAGGATATATTCTAAATAAATTATTATCCTTATCAGCAAGTGGTTGCGTTCTTAATGATGGAGACTTCGTGTCATCTACACAAAAGGCAGTCACATCAGAAGCTCCAAAGTCACCTCCAGAAGCAATCACTCCTTCAGAACTTTCCAGTACATAAGATCCATTTCCAAATCCACAGCAAATACCATCACCAAAAGCATCAGTAATTGTAAATGTATAGTCTCCAGAAGACAATCCGTTTATATTTTCAACAACAGTAGAACCATCAGGGTTTGCTGTAGAATAACTATTACTAGCGACTGTACTTCCTCCAGATGTTAATGTCCAAGCTGTTTCCTCTGGATAGTTATCCAGATTAATAGTAAGCGTTAACGCATCAGCAGCACAATCATTACTTGTTCCTCCTGTAGTAAGCGATACATCATCTATAGCAACATCTGATTGCCAAGTACCTCCCGTAACTCTATTGAAACGTAATTGAAGACCATCCCCAACATAAGAAGCTAGATCAACATTTACTGTATTCCATTGGTTTCCTTGATTTCCTGTTTGACTCCAAATAGACGTCCAAGAAGTTCCATCATCATCACTTGCTTCTAGGTCAACACTTCCGCCGTCGGTAGATCCAAACATATGATACTGGAAAGAGAATGTAGCTTGAGAAGCGCCATTCAAATCAAAACAAGGAGAATTTAATATGGCGCGTTTATTTGGAAAACCTGTTCCATTTCCAGAAGCTTCAACATATACATAGAAAGCTCCATCGGCACCCGTAGCCGGTCCTGTATTATTAGAAGGTGTTCCTCCTGAATCACGTGTCCAATTTAAATCATCTCCTGTTCCTTGTGTCCAAGCTCCTAAAGAACTTTCAAAACTCTCAGAATATGGGAAAGAGGAAACACCTCCTGTACACCCAGATCCTCCAACACTAGCTGTCGTAACAGAAGCCGTATTACTTGATCCAGATTGGTTTCCAGCAGCATCATTTGCAACCACTGTAAAGTTGTACGTTGTAGAAGCCGTTAATCCAGTAACATTAAAAGAAGTGCTTGCAGTATTTCCTATTACTGTTCCATCTTGCAATACATCATAGTTATCAACCCCTACATTATCTGTAGATGCTGTCCAACTTAAATCTGTCGTAGTTGTTGTTGTATTTGAAGCTGTTAAGTTTGTAGGATCACTCGGAGCTTGTGTATCTGCACCTCCTGAAGTAGAAAGCCCTAAAGCATCTATAGCAACATCTGACTGCCAAGTTCCTCCTGTAACTCTATTAAAACGTAATTGAACACCACTTCCTACATAAGCAGCAAGATCTAGCTCAACAAGATTCCATTGATTTCCTTGATTTCCTGTCTGACTCCAAATAGAAGTCCAAGAGTTTCCATCATCATTACTAGCTTCTACATCAAAAGTTCCTCCATCTGTAGATCCAAACATATGATACTGGAAAGAAAAGGTAGCTTGTGTAGCCCCACTTAAATTAAAACATGGAGAATTTAAAATCGCGCTTTTATTGGGAAATCCTGTCCCGTTACCAGAAGCTTCGACATATAAATAGAAAGCTCCATCGGCACCCGTAGCAGGACCTGTATTATTAGAAGGTGTTCCTCCAGAATCACGTGTCCAATTTAAATCATCTCCTGTAGCTTGCGTCCAATCTCCTAAAGAGCTTTCAAAACTCTCTGTATATGGGAAGGAAGAAATACCTCCACTACACGCAGTCACTGCGCTTGTAGTAACACTCACTGAATTACTTTGTCCTGATTGATTTCCTGCAGCATCTTTAGCAATCACAAAGAAACTATAGGTTGTAGATGGCGTTAATCCAGTTGCTGTAAAAGCAGTATTAGAAGCTGTTCCAATAACAACTCCATCCCGATACACATCATATCCTGTAACTCCTATATTATCTGTAGAAGCATTCCAAGATAGATCTGTACTTGTAGCTCCAGTATTTGAAGCTACTAGACTTGTAGGTGTTGACGGCGGATCTGAATCTGGTACCGCATTTCCAATTTGAAATGCAGCCACATGGCTTTTTCTCACATTTGCTGCACTTCCATTCATATATTCTCCAATATGCCAGAACGTCAAATCATCTGTTGGATCTACCGTAAGTTGTGCATAATCTCCATAACGTCCATCTGATCTATTATTTTGTGCATTTCCATTTACAATCGTTTGTTCTGCAACAGTCATAGTTCCTAAAGGATCTGATGCTAATCTTCCTGTATAACGTAATGATGTAAATACAGAACTACTTACAATTGTATATGCTAGACCTATATTCCCTTGAAAATCCATTCCTATACTTGCACAAAATGTACTGTAATTAGGTTGTGAGTATGTACCTTCTTGGTGAATAGTCCAAGGTTGATTATCGCCTGTTTGACGTAATTCATACCAGCGTATTCCTGCTTTAGTATCGTTTCCGCTTACATCAACGACAAAGTTCATCACAGCAGAATTATGAGTTCCAAAACGTCTATAATTAGTCATATACATCATCGTTGCTTGGATAGCATCTATATTAGGTCCATTTCCTGGTTCATCTAAGTTATTAAAAGACCCACCATTAAACACAGCATCAAAAGCAGCTGTATTGATTTGTTGTGGCGCAGAAATAGAAGAACTTGCAGGCGTATTCCAGTTTACACTAACATCCCAAATATCTAAGTGATCTTGTGATACGCCACTCCAACCATCATCTTGCATATACACAATAGGATGCGGTACTCCAACGGGTGGTAGTGTTGGGCCTGTTGCATTAAACCCTCCTGGGCTATAAAATCCATTATTAGATGCTCCTGGTAATGGGAATCCTATTAATTGTGCATTAGGATTTCCTACTAACATTTCATCTCTCTCAACAGCAAACACTACTTCACTAGTAGTAAGAGATCCTTGATCTTTATTTGCTGTGATGTAATACCCATCAGCCCAAATAGATAATTTTTCATAATCTGGAAAACTGCTTGTATTAAAGCGATACGTAAACCATCCATCATTTACAGGGTCTGGTCCTTGTCCAACAGCAATTAAGAACCCGTTCGGAGTATCACTAAATTCCATAATAATAAAACGATCTGCGTACCGATCGTAAACAACTACTGGGTCTCCAAGATCTTCTCCAGGAAATAATGTTGCTAAAGATGCTTCAGGTAATAATACATTTCCTGAACGATCTAAAATTCCAAAACCAGAATTAAAAGCATATACATAATGATTGGGACCTATGGCTCCCGTAGGATCATTCAAAACAGTTCCTTCGTGTGCCCCAAAAGAAGCAACTGGGGCTCTTCCTTGTATCGGTTGTACTCCAATTTGTTTTTGAAGTAGTGGATCCGGCCCTGCTGGTAATCCCTTACCTGGCACATATGTGTTTGTCCCTCTACTTTTAGGAGGAGCTACATGCTCAAGACCTTTGGCAGCAATAATATTA
>CAKZKZ010000637.1 GCA_937124495.1 uncultured Dokdonia sp.
AGAGAATCAATGATTAAGAGCCTAGAGTATTGGTTTTTTTGTCATCCAGTAGCCGTAAATGCCGTTATGTTTCTTTTTGGGATGTCCTATAGATTTTAATGCTTTTCCTATCCCAACGGGATGCATATTTATTCTAGATGTATGTAGATTTATATAGTTTAAGATTTCTGTGGCGGTAATGAATTCTGCTTTATCAATAGTAACGCTTCTTTCATAGAATTTATTAATCATATCTATTTCTGGAGAAATGATTTGATACTTTTCATTTCTCTTTTCATTTTGCGCAATATCTTCTCTGGAGAAAGTTTCATCAAATGAATTATCACGTGATAAATAAAGAGCTTGACTCCATAAATTATTAATGTTAAAATGAGTTTTATATCCCCATTTTATCGTTTTAATAGTGAAACATAACCATCTTACGGATCCAGTTTCATCTTGTAAAAAAGAACTCATATTTGTAGATCCTATAAAACTTGCGACTCTTGGAATTATAGAGTTTTTTCTATCATAAGGAAGCCTTTCGTTGATTTGAGCTTTGCTAAAAAAAGATTTTAATTGGTTTATTTCTTTTTTGGATAATGCAGCGAGCTCATCCAGATTAATTAAAAAGTTTTTACAAAGTAATATTCTAGCGTCTTTGTCATTGCTTATGTCTTCGGCAATATAGCTTGAGAGTGTTGGAGGACATAAATAACGACACCAGGTACTTTTTCCTATATTTTGGCCATTGCCATCATCTGTCAAAACAAATGCTTGCTTGTTGAAATAACCTTGGTTTGTTGCGCACTTTACGGCTCTTACACACCATTTTTTAAAATGGTATTCGAATTGTTCTAGTTCGTTATCATCTTGAAGCTTAACATAACTTAAATAATCTTTTATAAAATCTGTTTTACCGTCCCATTTAGGTAGGTCATTAAAATAATCTATCAAGGGGTTGAAATGGGGAACAAAGTCGCTTTTTAGAATAGCGATTAGGCCCGATTGACTGATGCGAATACCTTTCTTTTGAAGTTCAAGCCAAAGACTATTTTCATTACAAGATTTAAAATTTCCTGAAGATCTGTTTGATGATTCAATTTCTAATGAAATTGTATTATATCGAAAATCATATTTAGATTCTAAGTATTCTTCTGCCTTGTGATAAACAGTAGTGATCTCCTTCTCGACTTCTATCTTTTCTAAATTCTTATATACAGCTTTCATTTTTTTAAATAGAAATTAATGAATCCTCTTTTTGTGCTATTAATACCTTTTAAGTGGACATGAATCGTTACAGAATCGATTTCTCTATCCTTTATTATAAGGTCATTTATTGATTGTTCAAAATTGACATTAGATATTGTGGGTTGTTTGAGAAGTGCTCTTTCTAGGTTGTTAATTCTAGTTAGTAGATCAAATAAAAATGCAAGCTCTGAATCTTTAGAGTTTCCAAATTCTATCCTTCGATTAACTTTAAGCTTAATGTCAGAAATAAGCTTATAGAAAAAAGGATAAGTTTGCTGATAAGTATAGTGCATAATTCTATTCAGCACTTTTGTTTAATACATCTTCTATTTCTTGACGTTTGTAGAGTGTTCGTCCGCCAATTTTATAAGGTTTTAAGATGTTTTTGTTATTCCAATCATGTATAGTCACATATGAGACTGAAAGCATTTCTTTTACTTGCTTTCTTGTTATGTATTGGGAAGGTTCTTTCGGCTGAAATTTATCTGAAAATTGATCTAAAACCTTTTCTAGGCTAGTAACAATTTTTCTTTCCAGTTCATCAGGAGTAGTGTTGTGTAATTGCGTTACGTTATTGTTCATGACTTATATGAATTTTATAAGTCAAATTTGCAACCGTTCTTAACGTAGTGTTATTCCGAACTATTCTCAAACTATTCGGAATAGAATTAAATCAGATTAGACGAACTTTTTAATTCTAAACTACAAGAGGTGTAGGTTTCTAGTTCATTGTCAATAGATCGTTCTAATTCACTTTCAATTTTTGAAACCTTTTTGATGTTATTACAGATGAATTTTAAAAAATTGCTATTGGACCCTCTACCAGCTAGTAGTAATTCTTTGCCTTTGAAAGTTTGATAATAGGCAGATATGGTTTTTTGGCCAAGTTTGGTAAGTGGTGTTTTAGAAATACATAAAAAGAATAATTCGCAAGCAAATGGAGTTTTAAATATTTCAGGAAATCTGTTTTTATTTTGAGATATGTTTTCTTTAGCTTTTTCTATATTAAAATGGTTTATTGAGTTGTCGTTGCTGCTTGTTTCATTTTGGGTTTCGAAATGATTTGTTGCGTTGTCATTGCCACTTATTTCATCTTGAATTTTAAAATAACAATAATTTACTATACATAATTTTGAATAATCCTTGTAAAAGTTAATTAGTTCAGGGTAAAAACTACCGTAGAAGGTTTGATCGTTATACCCTGTAAGCCAATCTCCAACTAACGCTTGTGATTTCTCTTTTGTGTAAAATGCTGTATCAGTATGTAGATCAAATCTTTCGGAAATAGAGTTGTATTCTACTAATATATCTTTTAAATTAAAAACATCTAATTCTTTAATCTTAGATTTTAAGAATCTAATTTTTTGTTTTTTAGAATGTAAAGTGCTTAATTCATAATCTATTTCGTCAGTTCTAGTTTGAGTTTGAATTGTTGCGCATAGATCATTGAAAATTTCATCTCCAACTAATGGATTTAGACTAATTGTGTAATCTCCTGAATAATATGTTTTAAAAAAATCAAAAGGAGTGTTTCCTATCTTTAAAAAGTCAATGTCTTTAATGTCAATACAGTTAAATTCTCCATACCTAGACCATATCTTTTTGGTCCAGAAAATATCTTTCTCCACTAGAATCTTGATTTTTTGTTGGGTGCTTGAAAAAAGAAAAGATTCTTTATCTAGTATATTACTAAAAATGAGATGTTCAATTTCCATAGAGACTTAAAGATTTTTCATGTTGTCTTGTATTCCTAGGTGTATAACTTTAATTTCTAAGGAATTTAAAATCGCCTATTTGTTCTTTTAATAATTTGAGTTCGTTGCGCTGTTCTTCCTCTAGATTTTTGATGAATTTTAATAAATCTTTTTTTAGTAGTTCTCCTTGTAATTTTTCTGAAGGTGTCATAGTTGTGTGTTTATGATTTGAAAAAATGATGTTGTGCGATTTTTTTTACTTTCTCTTGACTGCTGGCTTTAATGTAATTGTAAAATACTCTCTCTGTTTGGTGTCCAGATATGGTCATGATATCTATAGTTGGCATTCCGGATAAATATGCATTTGTGCAAAATGATCTTCTTGCTGTATGAGTGGATATGAGTTCGTATTTTTTATAAATTTTTAAACTCTTTTTCCCTCCGATGGTTTTCTCAATAGTAACTTCATTGCTTATTTTAGCTTTCTTTCCTATAATTTTTAGATCACGATTAATGTGTTGATCTTGGTTTCTAGGTGGTGGGCTGTCATTGTATTTTTTAAAGATTTTGACTATGCTTGGATGGCAAGGTATTTGGACAATGCGATTTGTTTTTTGAGATTGAATAGTTATAAATGATATTCCATCTTCTTCTCTAATATTATCTTTAGTGAGTCTATTGAAATCAGAAACTCTTAGGCCAGAGTATGCACCAATTAAAAATAGATCTCTCGAGATGCTTTGCCCAAGAGGGAGCTTTAAATTTTCAATTGTCTTTAATTCTGTTACGCTTAAGTAAATTGTGTCAACTTGTTCTGAGGGCTTTGCAAATTCTCTTCTCTGGAATTCTCTATTGTTGTGATATCCTCTTTTTAAAGAATAGTTAAGTATTGTTTTTAAATTCTTGATATGGTTTGCGATGTAGTTATTACTATAGTTCTCATCTCTTAAATAATTTACAAAATCGAGATAGAAATCCATGGTAATGTCACTATAGTTTAATCTCCCTTTAGAATTACTATAACCTTTTAGTATTTTGAGACTTCTTCTAAAAGACCTTGTTGTTCCGTCAGTCATAGGACGCAGCGTTGTAGGTGTTGGGTTTTTTGAGAAGTAATTTATATACCATTCATAACATTCCAATAGTTCTAGATTCTCTCTTTTTGGGCTAGATTTCCCGAAAACGTCATTTAGTACTTTGATTACATCTTCTTTAGTGTAGTTTGGTTTTGTGGTTTGTAAAACAGTTAAAGCATCTGTTACTTGTATGTTGTTCTTGTCTAAAAACCTGTTGACTTTAGGCGCTTGCGGTTCTGCATTTAGTAGTCTCACTCGTTGTTTTTCCGAATTCCAATGTTCTGCATTATTTAATGTGAATCCAGTAGAGAAGCGTACTTCGTTTTTTCTTCCAAAGCGATGTATCAGTTGTATACTAGCTTTCGTTCCTTTTAATGCTCTTGTTTTGTAGTTTAAAGTACCTTTCATGTGCGTACAAATGTACGTACATTTACTTTATTAATACTAATTAATGTTTATTTGTGCTAACTGAATGATTTTAGAAATTCTTTGTTAATAGTTATTAATAAAGAGTTTATGTTTGTTGTGTAGGAGATTGTATTTATCTAAATTAAGTAATTTGTTATTCTAGTGGGCCAACTTAAAACCCTTCAAGTATATGAAACTTGAGGGGTTTTTTCGTTTGTGAGATCGCTCATAGGTCTCTAAATGATGGATATATGATATTCTTTTCATATGTCTTCCTCTTCATTATTTTTCTTCTTTACGGGTTTACGTAGACAAATTATTTTTAAACGTCTTACTTTTAGGTGTTTAAAAAGAGTAATTATAACATTAGGTGTTAGGGAAGGTGTTTTTATTATCATTTTTAAGGCTATTCTTTTATAAGAAATACAAGTGCAGCATCATATAGGTGGAGACTGAAAAACCTTTGATAGAGTAAGTGGAATTATAAATAATTGAATTATGAAAAAAAGCAAGTTTCAAGTATTAACAGATGCAAATTCGCTCACTATTGTAGGAGGGAGCGAATGCAACGGCACAGAAACTCAAATTTCAACGTACTGTTTTCCTAGGCCAGTTGTACATTATGATTGGAAAGATGAAGGATGTTGTGAAGATGAATAAATAATTATTAACGTAAATTCTTTGTAAAATGAAGGAGACAAATAAATTATCTCTACATCAATTGAGAGATTCAGATTATCAAACAATATCAGGAGGGCATGATTGCGAAGGTACTCAAACACAGGAAACAATTTTAATCTGCGAGGGGCCTTTGGCTGGACATGAAGTTATTTATGATTGGAAAGACGAAGGGTGTTGTGAGCAATAGTCGCATCAATAGTCAAGAGGTAACATGAGTTTATAAAAGATTAAATCCTGGTGTGTCAAGATTTAATCTTTTAAAATTTAAGAAAATTATGAAATATATAGGACTAATTATTTTGGTATTATTGGTAAGCTGCAATACAAGTCAAACTACAGATATAGAAAAAGAAATAAGTAATTTAAAAACTCAAGTCGATAAAGAAAATTACTTGCTAAATCTTTTTGAAATTGATCAACAGGTTCGTGATAGTGATGAAGAGTATGAAATAAAGAAAAGAACAAATTTTGATGAAAATTCAACAGAATATTTAAACTATTTAAAAAAAGCGATAGCTACAGATTCTTTAAATTTTGAAAAAATTAAGGTATTTGTGAAATTTCATGGTTATCCAGATATTGAAAATAAAAATAGTCTTTCTTATGCGGCAATACCAACAATAATGCTTCATCAAGGATTAGATAATAATAGCTATTTTTTTTCACATTTGTATGAAGCTTATCTTGATAAAAAGTTAACATCAGAAGATTTTTCATCAATTCTTAATCGTATGTATAGTAAGAATTTTGATTATCGTTATAAAATAGATGGAACAACATCGATAGATCAAAACATAAATGCTTTAATGGAAAACTTAAACCTTAAAGTTAATTAGAATAGTAGTATGATTTTTATTAGCCGAGACAAGGAAGATAATAATCCTAGTTATAATGAAGTAATTGATTGGTTATTACACAAGGGAGAGGAAATAGATTTTCTTGCTGGTCAAGATTTTTTCGAAAATGGAAATGATTGGTCTATTTTTTTAAATAATGGAGAGGATAAGGTCTCGTTTGGTGTGCCATTAAAAAGTAGCATCTGGTTTAGGGGGTTTCTCAATCATAGAAATCATTTTTATAGTACTTTTAAAGATTTGAATTCTTCAAATGATAATCTAAATGAATTAAGAAGACGCGTCGGGCAAGAAACATCCAAAGTGACAGGGCAAATTTATTCTCAATTTGATAAAAACTATCAACTCCCTAAGTTTTCATCATTAAAGATTGATAAATTTTCAATACTAAAAAAGGCTAAGTCTGTTGGTTTAAAGGTCCCTAATTCCTTAATAACAAATTCAAAAAAAGAATTAAAAAAATTTATTAAAGATTATGGAGATGCCATTTCAAAGCCTCTTCACGAATCTATTTTTTTTAAAAATGATGATAGTGTCGTTTTTTTTGATACTAAAATGGTAACTCCAGATATTTTAGATAATCTCGAAAGTAATAACTTCTTTCCATCTTTTTTTCAAACGTATGTAGAAAAGGATATCAAACTCAGAATATTTTATATAGAAGGAGATTTTTTTTCAATGGCAATATTCTCTCAATTAGATGCTAAAACAAAATTAGATTTTAGAAATTATAACAACGAAAACCCTAATAGAAATGTGCCATACCTTCTGCCAAAATCAATTGAACAAAAGCTTCATCAACTTATGGTTAAACTGGATTTAAATACAGGGTCAATTGATATGATAAAGACTCCTGAGAAAGAATATATTTTTCTTGAAGTGAATCCTACGGGACAATTTGGCTTCACCTCAAAACCCTGTAATTATTATCTAGAGGAAAAAATGGCAGACACACTAATAAAAAATAAAAAATAATGAATGTATTTTTCTATGATATATTACAAAAGAACCCCTTTTGTTATCGTTTTTTTAGAAAAGAAAAACTTAAATTCATCAATAAGGATAATCAGATTTCTATAGCAGTGAAAACTTACAATAATAAAATTTACAATGCAAAGGTTTATAATAGTAGTCTACCTGTAAAACCCATTTCAAAAATGCTATCTTATGAAGATCAAAAAGACTTTTAGACTTTTTGCTAATTGTATCGTAGTAGAAGGAATCTCACAGGCTACTATTTGTGATCTACATAGGGGAGATGTTTATATAATTCCATTAGAGATAGCTTCTTTTCTTAAAGTATGTGAAAATGAAAATAGTATTGATGAACGAGATGCTTATTCCTCAGAATCTAAAGAAGCAATAACTGAATATATAGATTTTTTTAAAGAGAAGGAATTAGGTTTTTGGACTGATGAGCCTGAAAGCTTTCCAAATTTAAACATGAAATGGTCTTCTCCGGAAATCATTAATAATGCAATTGTTGAAATTGAGAGTATAGAAAAAAGTAGTTTGCTTCGTATAGCGAATTCACTAAAAGAATTATTATGTAAGTTTATAGAAATACGATTATATAATTCCATTAACAAGGAGGATTTGTCTTATTTTTTATCTCTGTTTAATGATTCTACTTTAAAAGGAATCACGATTTTTATACCTTATTTAGAAAACGGAATATTATTTTTTCTAAAGGATGAAATACTTACAAATCCATTAGTTTCATTAGTTGTTATTCATGGGGTAAGGGATTATAGACTCTATAATCATTTACCTAAAAATAAGGTAAAACTTTTAGAAAAAAAGATAAGTAATAATACTCATTGTGGAATTATCGATCCTAATATGTTTTCAATTAAAATACCAGTATTTACAGAATCGATGAAATTTAACTCTTGTCTCAATAAAAAAATTTCTATTTGCGAAAATGGCGATATAAAGAATTGCCCTTCCATGGGAAAAAGCTATGGAAACATAAAAGATGTTTCTTTAACAAAAGTAGTAAAGAACAAAGAATTCAAAAAATATTGGAGTATTACAAAAGACCAGGTCGCAGGTTGTAAAGATTGCGAATTTAGACGTGTCTGTACCGATTGTAGGGCGTATTTAGAAAACCCAAGCGATATATTTTCTAAGCCTTTGAAGTGTGGGTACAATCCGTTAACTAATGAATGGACTGAATGGAGTACAAACCCGCTTAAGAAAGAAGCAATTGATTATTATGATTTTACATCGAATTAATTTATAACATTCCAGAATTTTTAAAAAAGTTATATAATTTTGATAAATGGTATAACTTCTAAGAGAAAGTATAAATAACGTTTTTTGAGCACAGTCGCTTATTAGGCTTATAAAGCCTGTCGTGTATTGTTTGATTACGCTTTCGCGAAAGCGTGTGTAGTTTGTTGATGTCTTATATTTTAAATGTAATCACAGGGCGTTGCGCATGATTGACAAGTCCTTCACTTAAGGAACCATTTAGGAAATGTGCAAGTCCACTTCTCCCATGAGTGCCTATTCCTACAAGTCCAGATTCGATAGTGTCTGCAAAATGAAGAATCCCTTTTTCAACAGATTGATCATTGTATATGTTAAGTGTATAGTCTGTGCATTCAGGCTCTTTAGCCATGAATGTTTTCATTTTTTCTTCTATATCACGGGTTGTGTGGAAATTATTTGGTGTATTTATGTATAGCATATTCAATTTTAGCTGATTGTTTTTTGCAAACTCAAAAGCTTGTTTGAAAGAAGTGTGATTTTCTTCTTTAAAGTTAGTGGCATATACAAAGTTCTTAACAGTAAAGTTTTCGTGACGCCTTTTAATAACGAGTACGGGGACTTTAGAGTTTCGAACTACTTTTTCGGTATTGGACCCAATAAGTAACTCATGAAGTCCAGTAGCTCCATGAGATCCCATGACAACTAAATCAGCATGGTATTTTTTTGTGTATTCCATAATACCTTCAAAAGCGCCATCAAACTCTGCGGTTTCATGTACACTAATACCTTCTAAAAAAGGAGCGTTCATCATGTTTTCAAACTTCTGATGTGCTAGTTTCATGAAAAATATAGCTTCAGGAAGATCGCTTTTAGAACCGCCACTAGCACCATCTACAAGTTGCATGGGAAGTTCAAGCATGTGTAGTAAGTTAATTTCACTACCATGCTTTCTAGCAAGATCGGCAGCAACACGTAATGCGTTTTCTGCCTGCTCTGAAAAATCTGTTGGGACTAGTATTTTTTTAATCATAGGGACGGGGTTTTAAAGTGTAAGTATGATCAGAATAGTAATAGTCTTCAATTTACAAAATAATATGCGGTTTAATAGGCTTTTATAAATGGATAATTTGTCTTACATTTGCACCATTGAAAGAAACGAGTATAGAGGGGACAGCGGTCCCCTCTTTTTATAGGCAAAGATGTTTAGAGAAAAAGTAACCCAACTCCTTCAAGAAGCAATGGATGAAAATCCATCTCTTTTTTTGATAAGTTTAGACATACAAGGTAACAACGAAATTAAAGTCACAATAGATGGTGATCAGGGAGTTACTGTTCAGGATTGTATCGCTGTAAGTAGAAAAGTAGAGCACAATCTGGATAGGGAGGAAGAAGACTTTTCTCTAGAAGTAATGTCTGTCGGGGCTACGACACCTTTACAGCAAATTAGGCAGTATAAGAAGAATGTAGGTCGTTTTCTTGAGATGAAAACAGATGCGGGTTTAAAATTAGAGGGGACTCTAAAAGAAGCTACAGATGAAAATGTAACTTTAACTTGGAAAGCAAGAGAACCTAAACCTGTTGGTAAAGGGAAAGTAACTGTTCAAAAAACAGAAGTAATCCCTTACCAGAATATAGTAGAAGCAAAAGTGGTTATTAAATTTTAACAATATGTTGATATGGAGAATTTAGCGTTAATCGATTCTTTTTCGGAATTTAAGGACGATAAATTAATAGATCGTGTAACTCTTATGGCTATCTTAGAAGATGTCTTTAGGAGTACATTAAAAAGGCGTTTTGGAAGTGACGATAACTTTGATATTATTATAAATCCTGACAAAGGAGATCTTGAAATCTGGAGAAACCGTGTAGTGGTTGCAGATGGAGAAGTAGAGGATGATAATGCAGAAATATCACTGGCAAATGCACGTAAGATCGAAGAAGATTTTGAAGTTGGAGAAGATGTGTCTGAAGAAGTAAAGCTTATTGATTTAGGGCGTCGTTCTATTTTGGCATTACGCCAGAACTTGATAAGTAAGATTCATGAGCATGATAATACAAATATCTATAAGCAATTTAAAGAGCTTGAAGGTGAGTTGTATACAGCAGAAGTGCATCATATTAGACATAGAGCAATTATATTGCTTGATGATGAAGGAAATGAAATTATCCTTCCTAAAGATCGTCAGATTCCTTCAGACTTCTTTAGAAAAGGAGAAAATGTAAGAGGAATTATCGAAAGTGTAGAGCTTAAAGGTAATAAGCCTTCTATTGTAATGTCACGTACAGCTCCTGTATTTTTGGAGAAATTATTCGAATCTGAGATACCAGAGGTGTTTGACGGTTTGATTACGATAAAAAAAGTAGTGCGAATTCCAGGTGAAAAAGCAAAAGTTGCCGTAGATTCGTATGACGATCGTATAGATCCTGTAGGAGCATGTGTGGGTATGAAAGGATCTCGTATTCATGGGATTGTTCGAGAATTAGGAAATGAAAATATAGATGTGATTAATTATACAAATAATCTCAATCTATATATTACCCGTGCATTAAGTCCTGCACGTATTCCTAGTTTAAAGCTAGATGAAGAAAATAAAACGGCTCAAGTATATCTTAAGCCAGAAGAAGTGAGTAAAGCAATTGGTCGTGGAGGACATAATATTCGTCTTGCAGGTCAA
>CAKZKZ010000638.1 GCA_937124495.1 uncultured Dokdonia sp.
AACTACGCCCTAGCTGCATAATCTGAATTATAGTAAGATAATGCCTCGGTCTACAAGGTAGACAAGCAGGAAGTCACTCGAGAGCCTTGGTTTGCGGCAATCGATATAGTGACTTCGTAAAAGTAAACCTAGCTTTTGTAGGGTCTTGATACAATCGCGAAACTTAATTGAGAATAAGGTAATCCTTGGTAGTTTCTGACCGGTGGTTGCACGAAAACTAATTAGAAACTAAACGTGTAGAAAGCTATTTCGTTACTTGTTTGGACGGCGGTTCGAGTCCGCCCGACTCCACTTTATATTACAAAACCTCTATATTTTATAGGGGTTTTGTTGTTTTAAGCCATCTGGACTGAAAGGACAGATAGTTGCAATTAGAATATGGAGTTTACTTAAGGGTGAAGGCTACCTCTTATTTCTCAAAATTAATTGTAGTTAGTGAATAGATTAAAACAAAGTGTGAACTCAATTAGGGTCAATCTATTTCCCGTTCAGGAGCTCACAACTTTCTCTATATACTATAATACTTTAACTCTTTTTCATTCCTTTTGGGATTTCAAATTTTAAAGGTGCTCGAACCTTCCCTCCTACATTTTTACCTTGCACGTGTGGAGTAGGAATAGGTTTCTTTGTTATTTTATTAACTTCTGACCTTCCTTGCATTCCATTAGGTTTACCTCCATCAAAACGTTTTACTGGATTAAAATGCGTTTTTCTTATTGTATGATGCGCTTTATATGTTTCATATTTAAACACTTTATTTTGGTTGTTTCTTTGAAACGACGTGTGATCACCGTAGGCATATTTATCAGGCTCTAACTTATTTGAGATTCTTGTTGAGGGCGTACTTGTTTTTATAGGGTCATAATTCGAGAGCGTTCGATTCACATTTAAAGAGCCCGAAGCCGAATTAAAAGTGTTTGGCATAGAGCGTGCCGCTCGCTGAAAGGAAGTGTGCAACTGTGCGGTAACCGCTCCAGTTCCTAATAGCATCGTAATACAGATACTGGCTGTAATAAAGGTTTTGTTTTTCATAATAATGGTATTTAATTAAGATTGATTTTACATTTTTACTTTTAGTTTATGAGTACTAGAAATGGCTACTCCTAGAACAGCACTCCACAATATATTTTGCTCGATTTCGTACAGCATTTCTTCAGAAGTTGTTAAGGAATGTGTACTACCAAGTGTCCACAAGGCCCCCTCAATCGATTCAAGACTAATATTGGTGACCAAACGATTTAATCCTTTTTTGAATCCAATTTTCTTAATTTTTTTAGAGACTAGTTTTTTAAACACCAAACGACCTGGACTTAAAATACTACTTGTAATATTGGCAACTAAAAACTGATTGGGATAAAACAAACTCAAGCGTACTTTATCCTGAGCGTACCAAAAGGCTTTCTTTTTATCTCGAGAAAACGCAGTATTCACTTCGTCATCAAATCCAAGAGTAATTCCATCCTTTAGACCAAACCAAAAAGCTCTACCACTTTCATTTTGTGGCCAAGCACTGCAAGCTTTATTAAAAAAATACAAAGTAGATCCTGTAATAATTTGACTCTGCCTTTGAAGCTTAAATTCTATGGGCACTTGTATGCCTTTACCTATTGTTGTCGCATGAGTTAATAATTGATCCAGCAAATCATATTCACTAAATACTGTAGCACCAGCGTACTCCAAAATCACATCCCCAGGCTGAAACAAGGTAGACTGGCCCAAAATATTCGCATACTCATTTATGTAGGACACATCAACTCCTGGTTGGAAACGACCATTATAATCAGCCAAACCAAAACCTGTTGCATATTTGAGATCATAGGGGTTATGGTTTTTAAGAAATGAAATTTGCTTCTTAAGAGAACTATGTAATACTTTGGCTCTGGTTTTCACTTCATCTAAATACGAGAACTCGCTAAGGTTTTCTTCAGAAGGAATATAAAGTTGTGGAAGGTTACCGTCCGTTAAAAGATAATAACCACTATATCGAAACTTTTCTGGAGGCTTATGTCCATAAACGACATCAGTAAAAACAACCATCTCATTTGCTTTCTCGGGTATGTTATTTTCTCTATCATCAATTATAAAGTCGAATGCTTCCGAATTGTGTATCACACCTAAATTTTCATTAGAAGTAACATCGGCTTGAAAATACGTGGTGGTTCCATTCGTTTCTAAAGGCATATTATTTATATAATTCACCAACTCAAAATCTGAGCTATAACTATAGGAATAGACTGCCATATTGGGCGTCTCACCATAGAACAATTCTGTGAATTCTATCTCTTCTCCTGGTTTTAAATTATACCATCCTCTATGCTTGGTACGATACAAACTAGTCCCAAACTTTACTGCCACACTTACATGATAGGGGCTTCCATTAACCACCTTCCAATCGGCCAGCTGCAAATAAGATGATTCCAATTCATGACGGTACTCTTTTGCTGCAGATTCAAAATCTTGAGCCTCTACTTCATCCATTTTTGTTGCTTTTTCAAAATACTTGGGTGCCTTTGAAAAAAAACCATCTTTAAGTATAAAATGACCTTCTCTTCCGAGTTTCCACCAAACAAAGCCCAATGATTCTTTTGTAATAAAATGCTTCATTTGGTGTGAATCACTTATTTTTTCAGTCAGAATATAATTTGATTGGATAGTTGCATCTATATTTTTAGAGATTGAACTTACCTTTCGATCTACTGACTCTAAAGTATCACAGTCATTACCATAGATTGAATGCCAATCCACAAACTCTTGCTCATAGGAAATTGGAGCATGAGAAATAAAAAAATAAGGGTCGACTTGCTCAAATTTATGATCTAACGTTACAATCTCTCCAGGCTTAAGAGTGTATATTTTATCAATTATAGTATCACTTGTCGATACATACCTTACTGAAACATCAGTTATATAAGGTAATGAATTGTATATCGTAAGTTTAGTGTTAGTTTGGTTATAATACCAATAAGCGACCAAAGCCAAAACAATTAGTATTACTGCGCTTGCGTAGATTATTTTTTTCATAGTAATAGTATTTAATAAAACATTGTAATTTATAGAACCGAGGGCTACACCTCAATCGATTAGTATCGACTAAAGTATAAATACATATAACTAATTAAAAATCATCAAATTAAACAGAATATATTTACTTACAAAAGCGTCAAATCTCACTTAACAACAAGCTAAGTAGAGTTTGAAATAGCTTATATATAAGCGCTGGAATTGGTGCTTTTGCTTATTATTAAGCGATATGAAGATGAAAGGCACATTCGCAACATAAAACAACCTGTTTTTTCACAAACTTCTGTTAAAAGTGAAAAATGAAAACAAACGTATTGACTGCTTAAAAATTTGTAACTTAGATATAAATTGAGCCAATGGATCTATATAATTTACTCTTGAAACATCAATCCGAAATCCATAATTTTGACTCTCTTTTTAAAGATGTTGCCACTATAACTGATTATGGCAAAGTATCGAATCTAACAAGCCTCCTTAAAAAACAATTTCCAAAAACTACTTCTACAAATTCTCCTGGTAAAATTTTCACCAATCACAACTATGTACAATGGGCTGTCTTGTTTCATACCGTATTTGATGTACCCCTACATATATTTGAACTCCCAAATACTAAAACACTTACTGAGAAACTGAAATCAAAAAATCAAAAAAAAATTCGGGTAAGCCAATTATATGCTTTTAAAGGCTTGGAAAAAGATCGAGAATTGGCAAAGCAAGAATATGTTAAGACACTCGACTACTTTTTATCTCATTTTACGGAAAGTCTATTTGTATACGATTACCTTCAGCGACAATTTCATCCATCTGAAAAGTATATAGAAGCTTATGTAAGAGCTCACGTAGATCTATATAAAACTATTGAAAAAAAGCTGGAGGATAATCCAAGTTTAAAATACGCTAGAGTATTTGTTACTCCCACTAAAGAAGCAAACGAGAACATTACAATGATCTCTGAAGATCAAATAATTAAAGAAGTAGTTGCAGGACTCACCTTGCCCGAATTCGGGCATGTCGTTAAATGTTTAAAAAACTACCCCTCTTTTGAAGATCCACAGAAAACAAGTCATGGTTTTTATATTGCACAGCCTACTCGTTTATATCACTATGCACTTGTTAATAATGGCACTTACATAATGACTGAACATTTTAAATACAATCCAGATCAGGTACTCAAACCCGATATTCTGATTATTGAAAATGGATTAAGCGGACTCTCAGAACTCACTGAAATATACCAACGTGATTTTGAAAAACTAACAGGCAAAAAACGACAAAAACTAGGTTTGGCAACCCTACGAATTGCTATCGACTCACTACTGGAAGACGATTTAGGCTTAAAGCATGTCTATCTTTTAAAAGAAAAAAAAGTGCTATTATACTAGATTGAACAGTATTCTTAATCCTAGAAGAACTCAACAGGTTCGCTTGATCAAGTTCTGTCGTTTTTAGACAGCTAGGGGGGGGGGGGACAGATAACTGTATTCCCTTAATGGAAACTCGAAGATCCTCCGAAGGTAATCCACCCCACCCTCACGAATTCAAGTAAAACCACTTCTATTTTAAAGTATTTCATACTTCTTTCGCGAAAGCGTAATAAATATTATAAATTGTATACTTAAAACATAAATATGCTACTAAAAATTACGGATGAGTCACTCACCGGAGCTATTTTAAACGCTATTGAAGTCAACATTAAAAATGAAATAGTAACGGTTAAAGATATTATTGCTGCTCGTGTGGAAGCAGAAGTTGAAAATTATAATGATAAAGTGCCCGAATACTTTAACGGTCTTGTAAGACCTTCTGATGCCGAAAAAACACTGAATGGTTTTAAGCTTAAAGAAAAAAGGAAAATAGACGCTGAAAAACAGACGTATATAGCTTATCAAGCTTTTGAGAATAATGGTTTTCTCGTTTTAATAGATGATCAACAAGCGGAAAGTCTTGAACAAGAAGTATTACTTGAAAAAAACGCAACGGTAAGTTTTCTAAAACTAACTCCATTAATAGGCGGATAATGGGAATAAGCGATAAAATAAAATCATTCTTTAACGCTTCTTCTTCACCATCTGCAGACACTCAAAGTAATGAACTTGAAGTGTTACTCGAGAATGTCATAAAAGAGGTTAAACAAGGGAAAGCCACAACATACTGGTATGATGTTGCTTTAGCAAAAGTAGCTGCATTCAAACTACTACAAGATAAGGATATTGAAGCCAAAAAAGAAATCATTAACTATCTCATACCACGAATAGATTCTCTGAGTACAATAAACAGAAAAAGGAGAAATGGTCGTCATAGCTACGACCACATTGATTACCTAAAAGAATCTGCTTATAAAGATATTTTAAAAGGATTATTAAGAAGGGATTTAAAATTTTCTGATCAAGAAATCTATACCATTTTAGTTGCTTTTAAGGAGTCTGATGATAAAGCTAGAATTGGTTTCTCATCTTGGCCTATAACCTATGTTGTCCAACAAATTGAAAGAAAGACCAAGAAAAACCCATTGTCTGACAAATTAAAGAATCATCTTAAAGAGATACTGACTTGGCGACAGATGAATCAGACGAAAGGGTATTGGGGTTCTGATATTGAAAAAGTAAAAGTCAAGATCCAAAAACTAGTCTTTGAGGCAGAGAATGGAGAGGGGAAGAATCCGCCATATCTATTGCCTGAAGATGGTCTAGGCATTTTTATCAATGAAAAAACGAACACATTAAACGATGACCTCAAAGACAACATATATGGTCTTTTCCATATATTCTTAAAGGCATCATCTTCCAAACCTTCTCAAGCATTTCTTAAAAAAACCAATGCTATCATTGATGCGATCGGAATTACACAATACAAAAATGTAATACATCCCATTTTAGAACAGCTTATCAAATTAAAAGAAACAGAAATACAGCATTCAACAGGATGGGTTTACTACGAGTTTCTAAAAGAAAAAAACAATGTACTCCTCAAGGGGTTGGTCTGGAGTCTGTCTAGATTTCATGATACCAAAACGATACATCTCATTGCGCAAGTTGCGGAACGTTGTTTTAAGAAAATACCGGGAGTAGGCCCTGCAGCTGCAGCAGTAGGAAATGCTTGTCTATATGTGCTAGGAAACACAAAAGGTCTTGAAGGCATTAGCCACTTATCACGGCTAAAGCTTAAAATAAAACAAAATAGCACCCGAGGTCTCATTGAGAAATACCTTGACAGTGCTTCTTTAAAAATGGGGATATCTACCTCAGAAATAGAGGAAATTTCCATTCCTGATTTTGGATTGACACTTGGGAAACGCATCGAAAACTTTGATGACTATCAATTTGTCATTGAAGTGCTAGAAATAGGAAAAGTAAATAGCACATGGATCAAACCTGATGGAAAAACACAAAAGAGTGTCCCCGCTTTTGTAAAAGACGCTACAAAGCATAGTACAAAACTTAAGAAAGTTAAAGTAGCTATTACAAACATCAAGAAGTACCTCACAGCACAAAGAGATAGAATCGACCGCGTATATCTGGATAATCGTATCTGGGAATATGAAAATCTTGAAAAGTACTATATCAATCACGGACTCGTAAGCTGTATTGCCAGAAAGCTTATATGGGAAATCAAAAAGGAAGATGCGTGGATACCTCTCTATTTTCATAACAATACCTGGTGTGATATAAAAAGAGTAACATATAACGTTGATTCAGAAGACCAATGGAGGCTCTGGCACCCCTGTAATGCAACAACAAATGAAGTTTTAGCATGGCGTGATACACTTGAAAACCTTGAAATAAAACAACCGCTAAAACAAGCCTACCGAGAAGTTTATATCCTCACAGATGCCGAGATTTCGACTAAGAGCTATAGCAATCGAATGGCGGCACACCTTTTAAAACAACACCAATTCAATGCTTTAGCGGGATTGCGGGGCTGGAAGTATAGCCTAATGGGTTGCTTTGATAACGGAATAGATTCAGAAATGGCTACTATCGATATCAAGGCGCATCAAATGCAAGCACAATTTTGGATCAATGAATTGAATGCTGAAGACGCCATGAATGACACTGGCATCTGGACATATATCGCAACGGATCAAGTGAGATTTATAAGGCAAGATGGAGAGACTATTGATCTTATAGACATCCCTCCTATTGTGTTCTCAGAGATCATGAGAAATGTAGATCTATTTGTTGGGGTTGCGAGTGTAGGAAATGATCCAGAATGGAGAGATAACGGAGGAATTCCGCAATACAGAGATTATTGGACAAGTTATTCTTTTGGTGATCTTACAGAGATTGCAAAAACACGTAAAACGATTCTCGAAAAATTGCTACCGAGACTTAAAATAAGTAAGATTTCAAAAATACAAGGTAAATTCTTGGTTGTGAAAGGAAGTGTACGCACTTATAAAATCCACATCGGAAGTACCAATATACTCATGGAACCTAATGATCAATATTTATGTATTGTTCCAGATCGTGGCACACCAAAAACACCAAATAATGTTTTCCTCCCTTTTGAAGGAGATCGAGGATTATCATTAATATTAAGCAAGGCGTTCCTTCTTGCTGAAGATGCCAAAGTAACTGACAAAACCATTCTGTCTCAAATTCATAGTAAATGAATCTAGAAGATCGGTATGCTGTCCATCACAAACTCTTAGAAATAGGGGTACAAGGCCAAAGAAAGCTAAAGGAAGCTAGGGTTGCTATTGTAGGTTTAGGTGGTTTGGGATCAAACGTAGCACTTGGATTAGCTTCTTTAGGCATTGGTCACATAACGCTCATTGATGATGATCACATCAGCGCATCTAATTTATCACGACAAGTTTTATATCATGAAGCAGATATTCAAACACCTAAGGTAATCGCGGCAGTTTCACATTTAAAGTCACGTAACGCTGAGGTACATTACATTCCGCATCAGCAAAGGCTCACAAGTAGTAACGCAAATACCCTTTTAAGCAATCAAGATATTATAATAGATGGCACCGATAACATTGCAGGTAGAATTGCGATAGATGCATATTGTTCATCACATAACATTCCTTTTATTTATGGAGGAATTAAGGGTTTTATGGGGCACATAAGCGTTTTTAATTATAAGGATGGAAAATCCTTCAAAGAGACATTTAACCATACTGAAAAATTAATTGCAGAAGAAAATTGTAATGACAGTGGTGTTATATATCCAGTAGTTTCTATGGTAGCAAATCTGCAGGTAATGCAAGCATTCAACATTCTCTTAGAAAAACAACCCATCTTACAAGGCACACTGCAAGTAGTCGATTTAAAAAACTTGACCTTTAAACAGTTTAAATTATTCTAGAAGTGTACTTTCAAGGAACATCGTGATGCAGAAGTTTATACTGAGTAAAGCTGAAGTACGAAATTGAGCTCGCGAGATTCACGACCGTAAGGAGAGCGAAGCGGTAAAGTAAAAAAACAGATAACACTCTTTAAAAGACACTAAGAGGAAAACAAATTCTTAAAACCTAGTCATCGTTGCAATTTAAAATATTGCCATCATCAAAAAGTATATATAAATAACTTTGTCTCTATATTTCTACAAACCCACCATACGATATTCTAAATCTAATTTTGACACCCTTTTGCTACCTTTCTAATCTTCCATATTTCGCACTTCATTTTTAACTTTGTTATACAACAATATATTGTGATTTCACATGTTTCATATTCGTTGAACATAGAAGAAAATAAACATATACAATGGTTCTAAGTATTATCTTACCTGTTTATAATATGGATACGTTTGTAAAAAAATGCATTCATTCAATTATAGACTTCTGTCCTAATCATATGCATATAGAAGTCATCGCAGTGAACGATGGCTCTACTGACAATAGTCTAGATGAATTAAGATCTATAGATGACAAGAGATTGAGAATTATAGATCAGCCTAATGCTGGTGTAAGTAGTGCTCGAAATAGAGGTTTAGAAGAAGCTAGTGGAGATTATGTTTGGCTAATAGATCCCGATGACTATTTAAGCGACAACTTCATTGTAGAAGTATATAATCTTCTTATCAAAAAAGCTCCTGAAATGCTACTTTTCGGAATCAACTGGGTAGATGAAGACAAACTGCTTGGTAAGAGAGAATACCCTGCTGGAGAATTTACGGTACCAGAGATTATGACAATGCGTATCTATGATAGTAATGTATGGAGTAGGGTGATTAAAAGACAACTTATAGAGGCTCATGGGATCAGATTCATTGACGTCATCAATGGTGAGGACTTTGAATTTTGTATAAAGGTATTTTGTCATACCAAAAAGGTCATTATTCCAGAGATCATAGGGTATAATTATCTGACAAACCCCAATGGATCAAGTAAAAAAAGAGCTCAAACACATCTAGAAAACTTAGCCTCACATTCTGTGAAAACCTTGGAATATCTTCGTGTTTATTTTGAAAGTTCAAAAGGAAAACTAACTACGGCTCCTGAAGTTTTTAAACCTTGGGTTAATAATAATATTTTTGGATTGCTCTATAGCCTCTACAGGTTTAACTATACTATCCCATTTACTAAAAGCATACTAGCTTCTTTAAGTAAAGACGGACAGTATCCTGTTTCTAGTCAAGGTTTAGGAAAGAAACAGAAATTATTCTTATCAGTAGCTAATAAGCAATCCATTTTTTTGCCTCTCTTAAAATTTAAAAGGCATATAGGTTAAAAACCTCTACACTCTATAATTGTTCTGTATTGAACTACTTGACAATGCTTTTTAGGTCTTGAGCGAGTTTCTTTGTAAATATATCGGCTCCTTTTTTATTTAAATGACTGGCATTATAGAAAAACTCTTTCTTAAATGATAATTCATCTGCTGAATAATCTAAAAACAACAAATCATATTTTTTGGCCATCTTGCGATATTGAGTCATAGCCTCTTCCCTATTTATCACAAAATGTTGCCCTGTTATATATTCTGGAGCATATACAAATGTGATGGTAATATTATCTTTTATACACTCTTGAATAAAACGCTCTAATAATGTAACAGTCTCTTTATGAAATTTAATTGTATACTTTTCTTCACTGGCAAGTAAACTATCTATACTCACTCCCCATTTTTTATCAAACCCTTTAAATCCGTTTTGCCTAAAATTATCACTGCCTTTTTCTGGGTAAAAAATATGAGAAGTTGCTTTTTTAATGACAGGAGTTTGCCCTGCATATCGTACAAACGGGATATAATAATCTGCTTTACTGAAACCTTGATAGTTTGATGTATAGAGCTTCACATTTGTATTCCATAACATATAGGGCAAAAACTGCTCTTGTCCGTACAAATCTTCTCTCTTTTGTAATGTAAATGCATCTACACTCAACACAATATGTGCTGGTTTCTTATGATGCTTTATGTACTCCAGATGTCGTAAGTATTGTATTCTAAAATTATGCCCATCCACTCCAAAATTATAAGCCTTTTTCCCTAAGCTATCTTCTATAATCTTAGGGTTGATTTGCACCCAGGCTCTAGAAGAACCATAAATAGCGATCTCACAATCTATAGTGCCATCATAAATAGCACTCCATACTTCATGTTCTCCAGGGCTCCCGTGATCTTTTTTTAAAGCATTAGAAATCATATAGTCTAATGGATAGCTTAAAATTACCAAAGGAGCTATGAGACATAAAAACTTTATTAGAAATTTACGCATCGCTTAAAATTGAAAATAAATAAATTGTTGCTCACTCCCTCTAAACCACACTATAGCAATGACGATACTATAATACATAACATACCGCAACAGAGGTTTCCACCGCACACCTATCTTTTGGATGGCAAATTGTTCTTCTCTTCCTATCCATTCAATACATAAAAAACATAGAA
>CAKZKZ010000639.1 GCA_937124495.1 uncultured Dokdonia sp.
ACTTGCGCTTCTCCAGCAACAGCCTTAGCAAGTAATGTTTTACCTGTACCTGGTTGCCCGACTAATAATGCTCCTTTAGGTATTTTCCCTCCTAGACTTGTATATTTTTCTGGGTTCTTTAGAAAATCTACAATTTCTTGTACTTCTTCTTTTGCCCCTTCTAGTCCAGCGACATCTTTAAAAGATGTTTTGACATCTACTTTTTCATCAAAAAGTTTTGCTTTTGATTTACCGATGTTAAATATCTGACCACCTGGGCCTCCTCCAGAACCTGCAGACATACGCCTCATAATAAATATCCATATCCCTACAATTAATATAATAGGTAAGATTGGAGCAATCATATCAAAAAAGCTATGTTCTTCATCAGCATCTCTAGTAGCAGTCAGCCCATTTTTCTCAACAGTCTCATCAAATGACTTTACAAAATCACCTCCGTCTACATAACTAATAACATAGTCTGCAACACCTTGAGATTTTGGCATCAATTGACCACTCTTTTTGCTTTTATGAATTTCTTTTTGCTTTGCATCTGGAGTTAGAAAAATTTTAGCCTCTTTTCTATTTGTTATGATAAACACTAAATCTACATCTCCATCTTTAAGATATTTTGTGTATTCAGAATATGTGATTTTTTTTGGCTCTCCAAAACCTCCATTACCACTAAACATACTAATAGCGATAAAGATGACTACTATTAATCCATAAATCCAATAATTACTAAATTTAGGTTTATTAGCTGGGGGTGTATTTTTTGTTTCTTTAGACATTCACTATTTTTTTATTAATAACTAGTTGCTATAGATGTGATTTTTGCATCACCCCATAGGCTTTCTATATCGTAAAACTCTCTTATGTGTTTTTGAAATACATGAACTACCACATTAACATAATCCATGAGAACCCACTCTGAGTTATCTAAACCTTCTACATGCCAAGGTTTTTCTTTTAACCCTTTACTAGCAACTTTTTGTATAGAATTAACTATTGCTGCCACTTGAGTATTTGAAGTACCATCACAAATAATAAAATAATCACAAACCGTATTTTCAATATCCCTTAGATCAAGAATATCAATGTTTTGACCTTTAACATCTTCTATACCTTCTATAATTTTTGCAATTAATTGATCTGCGCTTGTTTCTTTTTTTACCATTAAATCCTTTTATTTACACAAAGTTATTACAAATTTACGTTTATCAACCTTCTTAACATAAGTTTAAATAACATAATAACCATCTATGCGTATAGTCAAACTTCATACCACCGATTCAACTAACGATTACCTGAAGTCATTAGCTAAAGAACAAAAACTCGAAGAAGATACTGTTGTATGGGCTTTAGAGCAAACTAATGGACGCGGTCAAATGGGTACTAAATGGTCTTCAGATGCTGGCAAAAACCTAACATTCAGTGTTTTCAGGAAAATTCAACAAATTACCATTGACCAACAATTTTACGCGTTAATGGCAGCATCACTTGCTATAAAAGATGTTTTAAAAAAATTATTAATTAAAGATGTGAGTGTAAAATGGCCTAACGACATATTGTCAGACAAGAAAAAAATATGTGGCATTCTTATAGAAAATGTCATAAAAAAAGGGGAATTAAATGCTATGGTTCTTGGAGTAGGACTTAATGTAAACCAAACTATTTGGGAACAAGCACCAAGAGCAACTTCTATAAAAACACTCACTGGGATTCATTTTGACCTTCAAGAAATTTTAACCTTACTACTTGAACAGTTTCACTATTACGTAAACATGCTTCTTGCTGGGGATTTAGAAACTATTAAAAAAGATTATGAAGCCTACCTTTTCAGGAAAGACAAACCTTCTACTTTCTTAAATAGAAACAAAGAACAATTTGTAGGTATTATACAAGGAGTCACAGATCAAGGAAAGCTCATACTACTTGAAGAAGACAATGTCATAAACACATACGATTTAAAAGAAATAGAACTCCTTTTTTAATCTTTGAATACTAGTATAGAATATGCACCTAAAATTGTTTTATTCGTATCTTTGTTACTCTTTATATAAGCTATGCAAGAAGAAACAATTGTATCTCCAGTAAGACAACCTAAGCCCAAATGGTTACGTGTTAAACTTCCTACGGGAAAAAAATACACAGAGCTCAGAAGCCTGGTCGATAAATATGACCTACATACCATATGCACTTCAGGGAGTTGTCCTAACATGGGAGAATGCTGGAGTGAAGGAACGGCCACCTTTATGATTTTAGGAAATATCTGCACTAGATCATGTGGATTTTGTGGTGTAAAAACGGGAAGACCAGAAACCGTAGATTGGGAAGAACCAGAAAAAGTTGCCCGCTCCATAAAACTTATGGCTATAAAACATGCCGTTATCACCTCTGTAGACAGAGATGACTTAAAAGACATGGGAACCATTGTGTGGGGAGAAACTGTGAAAGCAATACGTCGCATGAATCCCGAAACAACTCTAGAAACACTTATTCCTGATTTTCAAGGAAGAGAAGATCTCCTTGATCGAATCATTGATGTACATCCAGAAGTTGTGTCACATAATATGGAAACTGTAAAACGACTGACGCGTGAAGTACGTATACAAGCAAAATATGAACGTAGCCTTGGTGTTTTAAAATACCTTAAAGATAATGGCATAAGCAGAACAAAATCTGGAATCATGTTAGGTTTAGGCGAAACGGAAGATGAAGTTATACAAACACTAGAAGATCTCCGATCTGTTCATCTAGATATTGTAACTATAGGGCAATATTTACAGCCTTCTAAAAAACATCTTCCTGTAAAACAATTTATTACTCCTGATCAATTTAAAAAATATGAGGAGATAGGATTAAAAATGGGGTTTAGACATGTAGAAAGTGGCGCGCTTGTCAGGTCATCATACAAAGCTCAAAAGCATCTTACATAATAATTTATGAGCACTATCAAAGTTGCCATTAACGGTTTTGGACGCATAGGTCGTAATCTCTTTAAACTTCTTCATAATCACAAAGAGATAGAAGTCGTTGCCATAAATGATTTAGCCAATGCTCACACATTAAGTCATTTATTAAAATTTGACAGTATTCATGGCATCTTTAATGCTGATGTACGCTTTCGCGAAAGCAAAAAAAACCAATCCTACATCATTGTCGATAATAAAGAGATTCCATTATTTAATAGTCCCAACATTAAAAATATCCCGTGGAAAGCTGTTCGTCCTGATATTGTGATAGAGTCTACAGGAAAATACAAGACAAGACTTGAATTAGAACACCACCTTTCTAATGGAGCAAATAAGGTCATTCTTGCCGTTCCTCCAGAAGATGATCAAATAAAAATGGTTGTTTTAGGGGTAAACGATCATATCCTTGATAATACTGAGACGATTATTTCGAATGCATCTTGCACAACCAATAATGCAGCACCTATGATCAAGGTGATAGATGAATTGTGTGGTGTCGAGCAAGCATATATTACTACTATTCATTCTTATACTACAGATCAGAGTCTTCATGACCAACCTCATAGAGATCTTCGTAGGGCAAGAGCTGCAGGGCAAAGTATCATCCCCACCACAACAGGAGCCGCAAAAGCACTTACAAAAATTTTTCCTCATCTTGCAAATGTTATTGGAGGTTGTGGAATTAGAGTACCAATAGCTAACGGCTCTCTTACAGATATTACGTTTAATGTAAAAAGAAGCACGAGTATTGAAGCCATCAATAATGCATTAAAGGAGGCTTCACAGGCACATCTAAAAGGAATCCTAGAATATACCGACTTACCTTTAGTCTCTGTTGACATTATTGGTAATACGCATTCTTGTGTTTTTGATTCCCAAATGACTTCTGTAATAGGCAAAATGGTAAAAATAATAGGTTGGTACGACAATGAAATAGGATATTCTAGTCGAATTATTGATTTAATTTCATCCATTAGCAGGAAATAATATATATTCGTATTTGTTAAATCTAACTTCATATATGAGCAAGTTTTTAATTGGCCTTCTGCTCTTAGTGTTATTTACGCTTCCCACGTCTATTGTGGCTCAAGAAGTAGACCTTGCTACTCAAAAAATTACAAATCAAAAAATTGACTCATTATTAACAGTTGCAGCTACTGCCATTGAAAATAATGACTATAATACTTCTGCTCAAATTATGACTAGGGCTAGAGTCTTGGCAGAGAAAACAAACAATAAGGGAAGAATAGGACTTGCATCAAGCGCACTATCTCGCTTATATCTTCTTACAGGAAATATAAAAAAAGCAAGAGAAGAAAATGAACTTGCCATTAAAATGCAAAATGAACCTAATGGTGATGAAGAAAGCTTAGGACAAAGTTATATTACTGCTGCAAAAATTGAGCAACGAGAAAAAGATTACCCAAAAGCTTCTGAATATTTAGAGAAAGCAGAAAAAATTTTAAAAAATAGAAGGCGCCCTGAATTACTTTCCCAAGTATACATGGGTCAAGGGACTATTGCTTCAACAAAAAACAATACTCAAAAGGCAGAAGAATTATACGACTTAGCCATATCAAAAGCTAATGATGCTGAAAATAAATACCTTCTAGCCAAAGGCAATATCAAAAAAGCAGAGATCTTATTACTTCAAAAAAGAATTGACGAAGCCAGCACTGCAATAAATACTGCACAGGAAATAAGTACTTCAGAAAATTATCCTAACCTCTTATCAAAATCTTATAGAATAAGTAGTCATATCGCAAAAGAACAGAATGATATTTCTAAAGCTTATGACCACATCACGCTATATAATAATTATATAGATAAGAATAGACAAGGTGAAAAAAATGGAATTGTCGTAGATCCACTAAATGAAAATAAAGAACTTAAAGCTCAATTAGAAAAAGATATAGAATTAGAAAGAGCTAGATCAATAAAAGCAAACACACTCACTACAGTGTTAGCGATTGCTATGATCACCATTTTATCTCTGTTAATTTTATCCTTATATAAGAATAACAATCTCAGAACTAAAGCGAACGAGTTACTACAAGCAAAAAACACCGAGTTGATAGTTGCAAAAGACAATGCAGAAAAAGCTTCTATGGTAAAAGCACAGTTCTTATCTACCATAACTCATGAATTACGTACTCCGATGTACGCGGTAACAGGACTTACTCATTTATTATTAAGTGAAAACCCTACCGACGAACAAAAGAAGCATCTTGACTCTTTAAAGTTTTCTGGAGAATACTTATTATCTCTAATCAACAATATATTAGACCTTAACAAACTTGAAGCAAATAAAGTCGAGGTAGAACAAACGGCTTTCAATCTTAAAAAACGTATTGAGGATGTATTATTTGCTCTGGGGAAATCGGCAAAAGACAAAGGAAATAAATTAAATTTTGAATTTGACCAAGACATACCAGAAGAGGTTTTAGGAGATCCACTTATGATCTCTCAAATATTAATTAACCTTGTAGGTAATGCAGTTAAGTTTACTCGTGATGGTAATGTTGACATACGTGTTCAAAAAATAAAACAAACAGAATCAGAAACCTACCTCCATTTTGAAATTGAAGATTCTGGAGAAGGTATTTCTAAAAAGAAACAAAAAAATATTTTCCAAAACTTTACTCAAGGATCTGTTGCCATTAATAGAAAATTTGGAGGTACTGGATTAGGCTTATCTATTGTAAAGAACTTACTAGATCTATTAGACAGTAAAGTAGAATTAGAAAGTACACTTGGAAAAGGTTCTAAATTTTCTTTTAAGGTTAAATACAATCTTATAAAGCAAGCTAGTGGAGATTCAAATCCTCATAATATCATTTATGATATAGATTATGTAGCTTTAGAGAATCGAAAAATACTTGTTGTCGAAGACAACAAGATCAATCAAATGATTACACGTAAAATCTTAGAGAAAAATAAGATGGTATGTGATGTTGCTGATAATGGTGAAATTGCAGTAGAAAAAGCAAGAAATCAAGATTTTGATCTTATTCTAATGGATATACACATGCCCGGTATAAGCGGTATTGAGGCAACAGAACAAATACGCCTCTTTGACAAAGAGATTCCTATTCTTGCATTAACAGCAGTTACTATAGATGAAAATATAGACGAATTCCACGAAGCTGGTTTTAATGACATTATACCTAAGCCCTATAAAGTAGAAGAGTTGTTTCAAAAAATACATAATGGTTTAAAACAAGCTAAAGTATTTAACTAAAGTCCTTAACAAAATTCAATATTTGTTTATCAAATAAATCGTCATCAGATACGAATGACACTTTGATAGAAAGATAATACAACTCCTTATTTTTAAGTAAAGGAGACAATCTCACATAATCCTTTTCTGTAGTAACTATAGACTCACAAGATTCTAATTCTTTTATTTCGCTTAAAGCGAAATTATGATGATCCTTATATGCTTTATGCTCAAAATCTAATCCGAGATTTTGAAGATGGTTTACTAAAGGCTTTGGATTTGCAATTCCAGTAACCAACGTAATTTTTTTATTTTTCAATTCAGAAATAGGCAATCTAGCATCATTCGACACCACAATATCATTATACTTAATAGTAGTAAAATATACTTTTTGACCTGAAGATAGGCGTAGCTTTGCAATAACCACTTCTCTATCTTCTTTAGAAACCCTCTCTGGACATTTGGTAACAATAACTATCTGTGCCCTACTCACACCATTTCGGGGCTCCCTAAGATTCCCAGCTGGCAATAAATAATCATCAGTATACAAATCATGGTATGCCGTAAGCACTATTTGAAAACCTGCTTTCACTTTTCTATGTTGGTAAGCATCATCAAGAATAATAACCTCAGGAGAAGGTTTTACATTTAACAATTGCGAAACACCAAACTGCCTATCTTCACAAACAGAAACAATAACATCGTCAAACTTTATTGCAAACTGCAGAGGCTCATCTCCTACGTTTTCTGCTAGACTATTTTTTAAAACTTGGAGGTATCCTTTGGTTTTTCTTCCATATCCACGACTTAAAGTCGCTACTTGATATTGATCTTTTAAAAGTCCAATAAGATATTCCGTCATAGGGCTTTTCCCAGTGCCTCCTGTATTTAAATTACCTACACAAATGATAGGCAATGTATATTCTTTATAAGAAAACCAACCTAAATCATACGCCTTATTACGACATCGAGTAATGATATAATAGAGTCCTGCAAAAGGAAACAAGATTTTACGTAGCTGTTTCATAAAGGGCGAAGGTATAATTTTTATCTTTACTTTTTTAAGATACTCTTTATGACTATACGTGATGTTACCAATATACTTGAAGAATGGGCTCCATTGCCATATGCAGAAGATTTTGATAATGTAGGGCTACTTGTCGGTGATGCTTCTTTCAAACTTACTAATGTCCTAGTGACTCACGATGCTCTGGAAAGTGTCGTTCAAGAAGCTATTGATAAAAATTGCAACCTTATTATTTGTTTTCATCCTATTTTATTTTCTGGACTAAAAAGAATTGTAGGCTCAAATTATGTAGAGAAATCCATACTAAAGGCCATTAAGAACGATATTGCCATTTACGCGCTACATACCGCACTAGACAATGTTTCTTATGGGGTAAATTATGGTATGGCGAAAGCACTTGATCTTATCAACACACAAATTCTTATTCCTAAAAAAGAGCATATACGTAAACTAGTCACTTATGTTCCTCACGATTCATTAGAAACAGTCAAGAATGCTCTTTTCAAAGTAGGAGCTGGACAAATAGGAAACTATGACCAATGTAGCTTTGGCATTGCAGGCGAAGGTAGTTTTCGCGCAAGCGAAAAGGCAAACCCAACTGTTGGTAGTGCAGGAATTCAACATAAAGAACCAGAAACTCAATTACATATTACTTATGAAAAGCATTTTGAATCTAAGGTTTTAAAATCATTATTTGCAAATCACCCGTATGAAGAAGTTGCTTATGAGATAACTCCTCTCCAAAATAACCTTCAAAATGTAGGCTTAGGGATGGTAGGTGATCTTAAAGAATCTATTTCTGAAATAGATTTTTTAAAATTAGTAAAAAAGACATTTAAAACAGGTGGCATAAGACATTCTGAATTACGTAACAAACCTATTAAAAGAGTAGCTGTTTTAGGGGGTAGTGGAGCTTTTGGCATATCACAAGCTATACGGAGTAAAGCAGATATTTATATAACAGCAGATCTTAAATATCACGACTATTATAAGGCAGAAAAACGAATTATATTGGCAGATATTGGTCACTTTGAAAGCGAACGCTTTACAAAAAACATAATAGCTGACTATCTTACAGAAAAAATGCGTAATTTTGCAGTCGTTTTATCTGAAGAAAATACCAATCCCATCAACTATTTATAAAGTATGGCAAAGAAAAAGGAATCAACAGTCGAAGAGAAGCTAAGAGCTTTGTATGATTTACAACTTATAGATTCTAGAATAGATCAAATACGCAATGTGCGAGGAGAGCTACCTCTAGAAGTCGAAGATCTTGAAGATGAGGTTGCTGGTCTTAATAAGCGTATTGAAAAATTGGATAATGAACTATCCCTTATTGAAGATCAAATAAAAGCAAAGAAAATTCAAATTGAAGATTCTAAAGCTTCTATTAAGAAATACTCTGAGCAACAAAAAAATGTGCGTAACAATCGTGAATTTAACGCACTTAGTAAAGAAGTTGAGTTTCAAGAATTAGAAATACAACTTGCAGAAAAAAACATTCGTGAGTTTAAAGCTCAAATCGAGCAAAAGAGCGAAGTTATTTCTACGACTAAAGGACGTCTAGGGGAGCGTGAGAAGCACCTTAAGCACAAAAAAGGAGAATTAGACGCTATCTTAGCTGAAACAGAAAAAGAAGAGAAAGCACTCCTTAAAAAGAGCGAAGATTTTGAAAAAGAAATTGACGATCGATTAGTTAAAGCGTATAAACGCATACGTTCGAATGTTCGTAACGGTCTTGCGGTTGTTGCTATTGAACGTGGAGCTTCTGGAGGATCATTTTTCACGATCCCACCTCAAGTACAAGTTGAAATTGCTGGTCGCAAAAAGATTATAACTGATGAACACAGTGGTCGTATTCTTGTAGACAGCGTACTTGCAACAGAAGAAAAAGAAAGAATGGAATCTATGTTTAAATCTATTTAATAGATGTAAGCTTTTTGAATCATCCTAAATAGGATGATAGTCTTAAAAGAGAATTAAATGAATCCAGAGAAGTTAACTAGCTTCTCTGGATTTTTCTTTTTATATAAAACCGTACACCTTATCATTAAGACTCAAGTACAATCTTTTGTTTTTATAATTCAAAAGCTTTTCTATTAATATTCCATTGATATTTTCGACTAATACTTTTTTTTGATAACGACCACATCGACTTCCGATTATAGTCTTCATTATATTCACAAGACCCTACCACTTTTTTCAACTTGAGAAACAACAACCAACCTAAGATCTAAAGTATGATTGCACTAACATAAGTTCTAAATATCTCATGAATAAGAAGGTTATATCTACTTACTCCGTTCTTAGTAATCAAAAAAGCACTTAGAATTAGATTTTAAGTGCTTTTTTGATGATGAACAAAACAATTCTCTTTTATCTATTACAATAAGGAGATGTTAGTAGATAATTAATTTTTCTGTAAATAATCCCATATCCGTTTCTAATCGAAGTATGTATGGACCTTTACTTATATTTGATACAGGCAATTGCAATACAGCTGTACCCGTTTCTGGTTTCCATTGTTGTATTACTTGACCAAGCATAGAGAAGAGTGTCGCTTTCTTTACGTTATTACGCTCATTCTTAGTTACTGTAATATACTTTCCTTGTGCATTGAAGTTTACGGTAAGACTATGAAGATCTGTTTCTTCTTCTAGCGTAATATTTTCTTCTTCTACAGAGATGTCACTGTCACCTTCTTGCTCTGTTGTATCAGTTTCTTCTTCATTCTCATCTTGAGTTTCTTCTTCGGTGTCATCATCGTTTGTCGTTCCAGAAGTTCCTTCTCCTTCTTCTTGCTGTTCGTCAGAAGTATCCTCTTCGTGGGTATCATCTTCATGTTGCGTATCGTTCTCATTAGAGGTGGTACCAGTACCAGAAGTTCCTTCTTCCTCTTCTTCCCAATCTATTTCTTCCTCCCAGTCAGACTCTTCTTCTTCCCAATCTGATTGCTCTTCTTCTTCCTCCTCTTCAACTTCTTCTTCCTCGACTTCTTCCTCTACATCTGTTCTAAATACAATAAGGTAACGGTTGTAATGCTCTCCAGCCTCTAGTGTGGTTTGATATTCACCTTCTAAAAGATTGGTTACCGTATTCTGAACACGGTCTTTTAAGTATACTGTTGTTGTCTCTGTATCTACGTTTTCAAGAGCATCTATACCAATTGTAATAGGCCCTGATTGTGGTATTGCTACCACGAGTGGGAATTCTGTTACATCTGTGATATTAGGAACTCCTTGGATCACAAATTTCTTGTCTTCTAAATCCCACGTCATGTCTTCTGAAGGACCAAATTCAATTTCTCCATCATAAGTTCTATCTACTCCAAAAGTAGTATTAGGATCTACCGTAATAAGAAGTTGTCTGTGGTATAGACTTGGGGAATCAAAACCGATTCTAAACTTTTCACGCATATCTGGTGCATCTAGATCTGAATCATCTAGTTGTGCTACTGGTGTATTTACAGTTGAATTTTGATGATCGTTCTCTCCTTGAATTTCTGGAGCTAAGAAGATAGAAGCACCAGATTCTCTCACAAAATTACGTTGTGAGTTACTAAATGTAATATCACCATCAGTATCTGCTGCTACAAAGAACCCTTGTCCTACAGCAATGTAACGATCTGGAGTTTTTGTACCACCACCTATTTGGGCAACATCTGGGTGACTTACCGCTGGTGTTCCTCCTGAAAGTGTATATAATGCATATCCAGCTTGATAATCTGCTGTAATATGATTTCCTCCTCCGTAATGTTCCCAGAAATATAAGGTACCATCAAGATGTGGGTTATCCATGATAAAGTCATCTGCATCTAAAGCTGATGGGAAAGGATTTCCTATAATATAATCTCTATCTGCAAGGGCTGGAACAATAACAGTCTCTGCATCTGTAGCGTTATTAGGCTTTCCTACAAATACATAATTTTGAGGATCTGTAATCGCTCCCGATCCAGGTCCTTTCATCGTATATCCTTCTCCAACACTTACACTTCCAGATGAACCTATAGGTTGAAATTCCTCAATCCCATTTCCAT
>CAKZKZ010000640.1 GCA_937124495.1 uncultured Dokdonia sp.
ATCAAAGGCGTGTTACCAGATCCATCTTGTGCATTTACGTTTGGACCGTGTTGCAAGATCGCATTAGAAATATCTTTATGCCCATAATAAGTAGCCAATAACAAAGGTGTTGATCCTCTAGGGTCTTTTATGTCGACAAGTTCTGGATGCGCGTTCAATATTTTTGAGACCGTTTCTAGGTCTGCAGAACGTATAGCATCAAATAATGAATTATTCATAGGATGAAGATATAAAAAAACAAGACGCGCAATGCTCTTTTTTGTTGAACCAGATTGTTTTTTTGAAAATTTGTAATATAAAGTAACAAACCCAGTAAAATTAACACATTTCTAACTCAAAAAACATCATAAATTACACTTTTGGTACTTTACCCCTCTAAACATTTAGCTTTTTTCTTTCTCTATACTAAAAAGGAATATGGTACTTTTAATGTCTATGAAAACACTTAGTATCCTTTTTATTGCAAGTTTTACATTTTTTCAAACCTCAGCACAAGAATATTATTTCCCAGAACGCAATGCTTCTTGGGAGACGATTTCTACGACAGAAGCTGGAATGAATAGCAATGCGCTTAATGATGTGATCGCTTTCGCGAAAGCGAACGAATATTCAGGCTCTAGAGATCTACGGATTGCTATTTTGGAAGGATTTAAACGCGAACCTTTTCATGAGGTTTTAGGTCCTACAAAAAAACGAGGAGGTCCTGCAGGGATGATTTTAAAAAACGGAAAGCTTGTCGCTCAATGGGGTGATACAAAACGAGTAGATATGACGTTTTCTGTTACCAAAAGCTTCTTATCCACCATGGCGGGACTCGCTATAGATAAAAACTTAATCGCTACGGTAGATGATCCTGTAAAAAACTATCTCTGGGATGGCACTTTTAACGGACGTCATAATGCTAAAATTACATGGCGACACTTATTACAGCAAAATAGCGCTTGGCAAGGAATTCTTTGGGGTGGAAAAGATTGGGCAGATCGCCCACCTAGAGAAGGTGATCTGGATGACTGGCAATATGCCGCACCCAAAACACCTGGCACTGTCATGGAGTATAATGACGTTCGAGTCAATGTATTATCTTATAGCCTTTTACACGTTTGGCGCAAGCCATTACCTCAAGTTTTAAAAGAAGAACTTATGGATAAAATAGACGCTTCTACAACTTGGAGATGGCATGGGTATAAAGATGCATGGACAGAGATAGATGGTATCCAAATGAAATCTGTGACAGGAGGTGGTCATAGCGGTGCAGGTCTTTTTATAAGCGCAGAAGATATGGCGCGCTTTGGACTCTTATTCTTACATGATGGTGTTTGGAATACGGAACGCTTGATCTCTTCTGAGTGGATACAGAATGCTATTGAGCCTTCTACCCCAAATGTGAATTATGGTTTTATGTGGTGGCTCAATAAAAAAGGTGCACGTCATTGGGAAAATGTAGAGGAAGATGTGTACTATGCTGCTGGGTTTGGCGGAAATTTTATTATCATAGATCGCAAAAATGATCTTGTCGTCGTAACACGTTGGCTAGAGCCTAGTAAAGTTGGTGAATTTATGGCAAAACTCACAAAAGCGCTATAACTCATGAGAACGTACGGGAAACGATTTCTAAAAATCATAGGGTATGTATTATTAATCCCTGTAACGTATATCTTCATTTCTTTGATTTTAACCTATATTCCTGTTGCTGAAAAAACAGAAGGTGCTCAAAAAAAGCATATCATCTACCTCACGACAAATGGAGTACATAGCGATATTATACTCCCTAAAAAGCTTATTGCGTTACCCTTACTAAAAGGTCAAATCTATCATTCTAAAGAACAGTTTTTTGCTTTCGGGTGGGGAGAAGAAAATTTTTATATCAATACACCCACTTGGGGAGATCTTACCTTTTCTACCGCATTTAGAGCAGCTTTCTTAAAAAGTAAAACATTAGTACACGTTACACGATATCGTTCTAAACGTGATAAGTGGATTGCTGTATCTGTCACAGATATGCAGCTTAAAAAGTTAAATGCATATATCCTCGCTGCGTTTCACGAAGATGAAAACCAGAAACAGGTTGTAGAAGGCGCCACCTATACACCTAATAGAGATAATTTTTATAGAGCCAAAGGAAATTACATGTTTTACAAAACGTGTAATACATGGGCAAATACAGCTCTGAAAGAAAGTGATATGAAAGCGAGTTTATGGACTCCTTTTGACTTTGGAGTGTTGCGATGGTATGAGGAGTGATCTTTTATATCTAGTATTCTCTTAAAACACATCCCCAATAAACTTCAAAATCATCGGTTTCAATAATTCTGGTCGTCCCCATGCAATCTCATGACCTGTATTGGGTGTTGTGATGATTTCTATATTAGGAAAAACCTCTTTGGTATAGTTTACATTTTCATAAGGCACAATATCGTCTATATCTCCATGTATGTGTAGTACTGGGATTGTTACTTTACTCCAATCATCTGCGATCAGTGCCAATTCTTGTGCGTGCGTAGTTTTTTCATCACCAGCAACGCGATACCCTGTAGGACATAACCATCTCGTTATCCACCATTGGGTAAATCGAGATTGCCATATTTTTTTTTCATTATTTGGATCAATGGCGGGAGAGATCATCACGACACCTTTTACTCGGTTGTTTTCATACGCAAGTCTTGCCGCTAAAGGACCTCCATACGAAGAACCTATCGCTATTACATTTTCAAGATTGTAATGATCTAAAAGAGCACTCATTACTTTCGCTTGTGCATCTATAGATGTGATCGCATCTCCAAAATTAGAATAGCCATATCCTGGTCTGTCTACAGCATGGATAGTGGCTTCTTTTACAAATGCCGTGTCATTCAAATACCCATTCCAAGCAGATAATGAACTCGGAGAGCCGTGAAAAAACACAATATTAATATCAGTGTCAGATTGTTTGATATGTTGGACACGAATTTTAAGATCTAAGCTATCTATCTCAAAATAACTTATTTCTGTAGGAATTTTTTTTTCTGTAAAATATTCCTGAATTTCTTGATCACTTGATCGCCATTGCAGGACTGTGCAGGAAGAAACACTCCATAAAAGCAGTAGTAATGATAGTAAACATTTAAAACTGCGTACCATATTATATACGATTAAGAATGGCTGCCGCCTGCTCTAATGTCTCATCTGTTTTTGCAAAACAAAATCGCAGCATGTTGAAATCTTCTTGATCAAGATTAAAAACAGAGGTTGGTATCGAAGCAATCCCTTTTTCTTTGATCAGCCTTTCGGCGAAAAGAACATCATGTTCTTCTGTAATATCACTATAATCCAATAATTGAAAATACGTCCCAGTGGAGGGTCTCATTTTAAATCGAGAGTCTTTAATTAGGTTTAAAAACAGATCTCTTTTGCGTTGATAAAAATTCCCTAATTCTAAATAATGACTGGGTGTTTTTAAATACTGAGCAAATGCTTTTTGCGTAGGATGATCTACAGAAAAAACAGTAAACTGATGTACTTTTTGAAATTCTTCCATGAGATGTTTTGGAGCTACTGCATATCCCATTTTCCATCCTGTATTATGAAATGTCTTCCCAAAAGAAGCTGTAATAAAAGCTCTTTCTGCAAGTTTAGGATACTTTGCAACACTCTCATGTGTCACCCCATCAAATACAATATGTTCATACACCTCATCACTGAGTAATATGATGTTTGTATCTTCTAGAATACGCTCTAAAGCGATCATGTCTGCTTTTGTCAATACCGTTCCTGTAGGATTATGTGGTGTATTAATAATCAG
>CAKZKZ010000641.1 GCA_937124495.1 uncultured Dokdonia sp.
CTTAAAACCACAAAGATTCACAGTGTAGCGGGACGTGTAAAAAATAATCAAGGTTTGATGAACGAACGCCCGTTTCGATCACCACATCATACCATTTGGGGTATGTTGCCCATTTGTAACATCCAACTTATTGCTCAAAAACCTTGTTATTTAAACCTACCAGATCAAGGAAACACAAGTTTAGGTGCTGAGTTAAAACGCCGTAGACTAGCCCTAGAATGGACGCAGAAGGACACAGCACAATACTTTGGAGTACGTAAGGACAGTTACCAAAATTGGGAATGGAGCCACTACATACCGCATATTAAAAATAGAAAAGACGTTAATCAATTTCTTGGTTACAACTATTGGGATGATGGGAGTGAGAGTATTTCTAATAAAGTGCTTTGTTGTCGAATTGAACACGGGCTAACGCAGGATGAATTATCTCAAATCCTTAATGTATCTACTGCAACCGTAGAGAGAATAGAGAAGAAATCAGATACAGTATCATGTGACCTTAAGAATAAGATTGAAGAATATCTTGAAACTTAAACTTTATTATAAGTCTGTGGGTTTAGTTGCTCATTTGCAACATAGACTTACATTCATCAATCCCACTACCAGTAGGTTATCCAACTTTCTTTGATACCATCTATAACCACATAAAAGCACATCGTATTGATAGAGGGGTATCAAAAGTAGCATTAGGAAAAATGTTAAGTATACGATCACTTACAATAAGTTTATGGGAGAATCATCATAAAAAACTTCTACCACGAATGAGAAAAAAGGTTATTAGTTAGCTTGGTTATGCGCCACCGCTTGGTGTTGACAAAAACACTCTTGGAGGACAATTATATATTTATAGAAGTGTGAATGGACTGAATCAAAGCGATATAACTGACTTTCTTCAAATTGATAAATGGGTTGTCTGTAAACTAGAAAGGAATGAAAAAATAGAGACTCGTTATTATGAAAAAATTTAAAAGTTAATATTAAAATACTGACAATTAATCATTTCGAAGCGCTAAAATTTATTAAATTAGTTTCCCCATAACAAGTATATGAAGCTGCCAAAGTAATTATATATACTTGTTAGGCACAAGCTGAAAACACAACAACATATTAATCAAATATGGAAATAACCGAAATAAAAACTGACCAACTCAAAGAATTGGGATTTACTGAATCAGGAATTAAACGATACAAAAATACTGTTACAGAATATTCAGATTTATTATTAGAAAAATCAAAAAAGCTTGGAGAATCTAGAAAAGCTAGTGATTCCAAAGTTGAGATTAACTACGAAAATGTACAAGCCGCTTCTAGAATTATAGCTTCTACATTTGGAATTGAACAACCACCAAAATGGAAGTTATGGGCTCAGGCTGGAGAATATCTTTTAACAGCTACTTGTGGTTACTTAGGTTCACAAGCCACCCAAGAAAACGCACCTGCTTCTTTTACTCTATTATTTGTATTAGCAGCAGTATTGGGTGTAGGATTATTTATTGCAAGAAGAACTTCAAAAAACTAAGCAACAATGAAAAAATCAATTATATATACAGAATCGGCAAACTATAAAATAGAATCAATTCTTGAGGAATTTAAGTTAAAAATAGAAGAGGATATAACTGAAAGAAAAGACTATCCTGGAGAAGAAATAATTGAAATAACCGCATCGGATATTGAAAAAACATATAGTAGAGTTAGACTTTTACGAGCATACTCAAAAGTTTCACAATTCAGCAAAATGACTAAACTCGTTATTCCTATTTATTTTGCTTTAGGAATTGTTGTTATGATATATGGTCTGTTTTACGAAGACATTCAAGAAATCATTAAAAATAGCCCTGAAAGATTAATGATTATTTTAGGTGGTTTTATTATTTCTTTAACTACAGGAACATTTTATCTCTTACAAAAGCAACGCGATTCTGAAAGAAAGAAAGAATTAAATCGGAAAAATGATGTTGACGATAGAATTAAATATGAATAAAGCCAGTGCCTAACAATGCTATAAGTAATTGCTTGTTCTCGCCTATTTTGGAAATTCCTGCGAAAGTTCCAACGCTGTGCGTACTAGCAAAGTTAAGTGCTAAACCACGCAACTACTCATAGTGTGCCAAGAATCAACCACGGCAATAAAGGGTTGAATGCTGTAAGTAAGATGATGGTAGGTCCATCAGAGTCGTTGTATATTGATAGTAAAATTGAATTCGATTTCAGCAATTTATTTACTTAAAACTATTGAGTTACTTAAATGAGTTTATCTTGTTCAAGCAATATATACCTATACCTAATTATTTAATGGATTTAATATAAAAAAGGTGATGAATGTTACGGAAACCAGTAAAGAGAATGATAAATGCTATTTTATATTTATTACTTACTATAAACTTTTTCTAAAATGAAAAATAGCAAAAGACTACCTTATAGATTAAAATTATTTTTTAGTTTATGTTTCCTTCTTATGGCATTCATATACAACATATCAGCTCAAAACTATCCTGTAATCAAAGTTGAGACTCTGAAAAATTTTACAGCGAATGATTCAGTAAGGCTAAACAAGGAATTAAAACTACTACAAGAACAAATTTTAAATAATTCCCAATTTTGGGAAGATGTTAAAAATGCTGATTATGGTTGTAGAAACCGACGTATTTATCAGAACTCACGTTCTCGGAATTGTGAGTTCCCGAAGCTTGATAAAGACTTGAATTCTTATTCTAATATAGAAATCCACGATCTGTTGTTTTACGGTCAAGATGAAATTGGTCAAGAAAGAGATGGAATGATAAATCTAAGATTAAATCTATTTGAAAAAGATAGAGCAGGAAATGGAAATATAATTCATGGTCGAACGAGCAGTTGTAATTTAACTATTTCATCAAGTAGAAAGACAAGACTCTTCGCTTCGGAAGGAAGTTACGCTAAACACATTCTTCATGAGTATATGCATATTTTAGGATTTAAACATAAAAGCAATAAAAGAAAGCGTAACACTAGAAAGTGTAAAGGAGATGACGTGTCGTGGGCTATACAAGAAATAGCAAGTAAATATTTATAGCCATTTTAAATAATTAAAGACAAACTTAAAGACATGCAAAAACAACAATTATTTATTTTCAGAGCTTCAAAGGGTAATCAAGGGGGAAACCCAAGAGGGAGTTGTTCTTTGGATTATAGCGAAACATATAAAGAAAGAAATGCTATAACTGAAATTCACGATATTGATTATGATAATAATGATCATTTAGAATTTCTCCACAGAGAATTGCGGGATAATAACATTCTTCGACAAGGTTGGGGAATTGAGAACCTAGATTTATCAAGTGAAGAGAGTTGGATTGAACGTTATATTATATCAAGCAAAAAGTATTGGGGAGTAAATATTGATTGCAATGACGCAAAAGGAAGATGGAATATATTAAATAGAATGACCAAGATGAAAGTAGATGATGTGATTATCATACCAAAAACATCGCTCGAAGTAGTTCGTAATGAACATTCTAAATTTGTCGTTTGTCAAGTTAAGAAACCATATTATTTTGATTATCCAGAGAAATTTCAGGATTTTGGACATTGTATTGAGGTTAAAAATAAAAAAGAATACAGGTATGGAGAGGGCAATTTAATAGCTTACGATTTTAGAGTTCCATATTTATATGCTGTATCACAAGTTAAAAATACTCATGGTAGGTATAATAAGTTCAAAGACTTCATACAAAGAGAATACGATATAGGTGTGTAGGCTATGTTACTTTTTCTTGATCTTAAATAACGAATCTTGATTATCAAGAACGAAGAAGTGCATACCTACTGTTGTAAAAAACCATAATAGGTATGGTTCAAATTCGGTAGTATGTCTTTCAAATATCTCTCTATACAACCAATACCAAGCATAAATATTAAATGCTGTTATGTAGATACGTTTTACCCATAAATTAAGATGTGAGTAAACTTTGGTAAATTCTTTTTTGTAATCTGAACCCATAAATATATTTTTATATCTATTAGTATCAAAAAACATTAAAACGTAACAAATTGAATTTCAATTTTATAATTCAAAAATTTCTACAGAAAATATAGTTTACTTAATTCTACTTTTACCTTACTACGGTAGCTATTAGAAACACGTACTTTAACCCTTTTTTCTCCTAAATATAAGGTAGAGAAATTATAGTTAGCAGACGAAATATAATGTATGTTGACAATTACACTCCTATTGATTTGTATAAACTCATCTGTTGACCTCATAATTTGTAACAGCGAGTTTTCATTGTAGTAGGTTATATCACTATCAACTAAGTGAAATTGGACAATGTTGTCGTTTTTTATTTTAGATATATACAAGGTATCCTTGTAAAGTATACGATCTTCAAAGACAAGCTTTGCATCTGGACTTCCATTACTTATAAGTCCTGTATCTTTTTTACGGGGAGTTTTTGAACAAAACTCCCCGATTTTTCTAGTTTGTAAATCAACCTTTCTCATAGCTCTTATCTCTTAAAGAAGTTTAAAGTATTGGTATAAAAACTGGTTGTTGTCTTAAACCCGTTTTTCCATTCCTTTATTAAGTACTTGTATATCCAAACCAATACATACTCGTGTACTATTACTTTTATACAATGCAGTAATTCAAAATTGTCGCAAAAACATAAACTAACTACAACCAAGGCTATAAAAAGATACAGGTTAATGTGTGATAATTCACAAATAAAATGTGTGTAATTATTCTTTTTACAATAGAACAACTCTATGTATGTAACAATAATAAAATAAAGAATACATAAGGCTTCTATTCCTCCAAAATGAAGATTGAAGGAGGTAAAATGTTCCATCCTCTCTATATTGAATTTGAGGACGTCTACAACCGAATGTGAAATCGCACTGATACACCAAACTGTTGCTATTAAAAAGAATAAAGTAATTATTGGGTTTTTCTGCTTTAGCGTTACAGCTAAAGGCTTAATACCATTTAAATAGATATCAAGACTTGAGGTAATTTTTCTCATTTTTATAAATTTTTGAGAGTTTCAAATTGTTGCTTGACTCTTCTCCAATTTCTAAAAATGGTTCTGCAGTTGTAGAAGCTATATTATTGACAGATAGCTTCATTTGTGTTTTATGCCTATTGATAGTCTTGGCATATCTTTTGTGTATAGTATTGTAAGGCTTAGAGCTACAGGTAAGCACTTTCATTAAAAAGTACTTACCTTTGCACCAAGTTGCAGAAACAGAAGAGTCGGATTTTCTGATCTGCAATACATACAATTTTATACGAACCGGAACTGCGTAAGCATTCTTTAAAATTGAATTGAGCGTTATACATTTTTTTGTGTAGCGCTTTTTTGTTTTTACGAAGTTTACTGCGCTACACGCTTCAACATGACCAACGGTGTTTGCTGGCGTCTTGTTTATTGTGATTGTAGGGTTAATAATATGTGATGTGATTTTTTGCATTATTTTGATTTCTTAGTAAATTTAAAATAAATACTTTCCTATACTTAAAATAAGTATCTATATATGAAGCTCTTAAGTCGAGTTGCAGGCAGGAAAGGTGTTATTCTTGTTATTAAAATGAATTAAGGTAGTTTTCTGTATTTTTTATGCTACTTTTTAAACTAAAACATTTTAATTACATGTTTTAAACATCTTATTTACCTGATAAACAGTTAGATTTGTTGTAAATCCAAGTTTAATATGGCAGCTAATTATATTTCTAAATACAGAGAAGAAATAAACAAATTGGTTTTCGGGCATAAAGAAGCAAAGTTCTTAAATCCTCTACAAGGTATTTCGGCTATGCTTGATTATGAAGAATTATTGCTAAAAGTTAATATTAAAATTAAGGATAGAAATTTCCCAATAAAGGAGTTTCCAAAAGAAAGAAAACTAAGAGAAACTCTTCAAGGTAAAAATATTAAAAAACTGAAGACTAATTATTGGAAAGAATTGTTATCCATAATCAATGAGATTGCCAGAGATACTAATACAATAGAATCATCGTTCTCTAACGATTTGGAGGATTTAAGTAAGCGTAATATTAGACTTGCTTTTAATCCATTTCCAGATACTAGACTTCCACATCATTTTAGATATGGTCTTTCCAACGGATTAAACTTAAGTTTCAAAAAACTAGGTGGATGGAACTCCGCTATAAATTTGTTCAAGAGGAATGAGACAGATGTACAACTTCATTCCTTTTCTCAAGCAATAATTCTAGAAAAGAATTTAAAGAAAAAATTTGTTTTTATTCCATTATTCCATTATTCCATTTTGAAGGTTATGGATTGATTTTAAGAAAAGAATTATTGAGTTTAAAAAAACTTTCTATTTCAGAGTTTTTGAATGACAAAGATTACTGGAAAGATTTTTTAGAAAAAAACGAATACAAAATGATAGTTGAAAAAAAATCAGATTTCCATTGGATGCTAAAAAAATACTTTGAAAAAATTACAGGTTCTTACCTTCCTAAATATGAAGAACAAATCATAGAGTCAGAAACACATAAAGGAAAACAGATATTCGCTAAAAATGAAGATAACAATAAACTTCTTTATACCACAAACTGGGTTCATTTTGATTCTTTACAAGAAAATAAAGAGGAGCAATTTCATGTTATACAAGGTGCTGATTTTTACCCTCACTTAAACTTAAATGGTTTTATTTTTTTAAAAGATTTCTTTGACCAAAATAAAAGAGAAGTAAAAAGGTTAATAGAAAACTGGTTCGAATCAATTGCTGTTTTTTACAAAGAATTTAAGGAAGAAAAAAGTAAAAGAAATAATCAATACTATATAGAGAATAGTCACATATTCAGTTATTGTAAGATTTTAAATATTGAATTTGATTTGGATATAACACCCAGAGAACTTGAGGTCAAATTTGAAACTTACAATGAGTTTTACAAAAACAAAAAAGAGATTGACAAGTATTTTAGAATAGTTACTGAAGATATCGGGGATTATGTTGAGCTTTCAAACTTTAATAATCCTGACACTGAAAAAATTGAAGAATCTGACATAAAAAAATTGATCGATCGATCAAAAGAAATAATAAAATCAATCCAATAAATGGAACTGTTACTCTTAAGCCTTAACTCCCGTAGACTCGATAATTTTATAGAAAATAGACTATATAAACTCGATAGTTTTAACAAAGTGACAGATGTGTATATATTAGATGTTTTTGAAGTTT
>CAKZKZ010000642.1 GCA_937124495.1 uncultured Dokdonia sp.
CATATGTAGTATGATGATCATTAAGGTATTGTAATACAAAAGGATTTGTACTTAATAAAGTAACCTTATAATATTCACATTCTTGAAGTAGTTTATGAAAGTCTTTCGTATCGTTTGCAATAACCAATTTTCCTCCTACAGATAGGATTGGAAAAATTTCCTCTACAGATGTATCAAAAGCAGTAGAAGCTTGTTGCAAAATAACATCTTCCGCATCAATATTAAAATACGTTCTAAATGTTAGTGTATAATCATATAAAGATGCGTGATTAATCACAACTCCTTTAGGCTTTCCTGTAGAACCTGATGTGTATATAATATAAGCTTCATCACTAGGTACAATATGTACAGGTGTATATTTTTCTAAAGAGGTAAAACCCTCTATAATGGTATCTATATCACACTCAATCTCTTCTGCTATTGGTTGAGAAGATGTATCTGTTAAAATAAAATCTAATTGAGCATCTTCTATGATGTATTGTTTTCTTTCTATTGGATATGCCTCATCAATAGGTACGTAAATAGCTCCTGTTTTTAATGTTGCTAAGATTCCTATAATACTTTTTTCTGACCTTGAAAGCATCACACCTACTTTATCTCCTTTCTTTACACCTTTCATTTGTAAATAAGAAGCAACTGTATTTGCATATTTTTCAAGTGTTACGTACTCAAGTGAAGTAGCTTGATATGCTACTGCTAAGCTAGAAGAGTGATTAGAAATTGAAAGATTCCAAAGATCTAAAAAGGTTTCTTCTGGTCTTTGTATAATCTCTCCGCTAGAAATAGCATGTACTTCCTCTAATTGAGCTTGACTAGCAATTTGAATATCTGCTATTGTCGTATCCTTAATATCTTTTAATTGTGTTAATACATTTTTAAAAGACGTAATCAATTGATTTGCTTCAAACTTAGAAACATACTTTTCATTAATATCAAATCTAAAGCTAATCTTTCTATCCATACCCTCAAAGACATGTATAGAAATAGGATCTTCTTCACTATCATTAGATAAAGGATATATATCCGTTGAGTTACCTGAAAACTCAGCCTCGTATTGCATACGTTCATATGATAATCGTACATCATATAGTTTTGAAGCTTCTTGAGATAAGTTTCTTAGTATATCTGCTTGCTGAAAACGCTGATGTCTATAGCTTGTAAAAAGTGTTTTCTTTATTTCTTTTATAAAATCAACAACTGAGGTCGTTGTTTCTAATGAAAGTCTTAAAGGCAGTAAGCTTAAAAAGGGTCCAAAAGTGCGTTTTTCAGCTGCATTTTTTCTATTTAAAATTGGCATCCCTAAATTGACTTCGTCTGTATTATAGTATTTTGATAATACTATTGAAAAACACCCCAATAATAAATGAAAGATTCCTAGTCTTTCTGTTTGTGCAAACTCCCAAAAAGCTTCGTTCTCATGTTCAGACAAAGCAATTTCAATATTGCAATGATTAGTTGTCTTGTTAGTACCTGTATATATTAAAGATGGTAAATCGGCATAACGATCTAACCAAAAATCCATATCATTAGAAAACTCATCAGAAGATCTATACGCTTCTTCAGAAGCTATAAAGGCTTCATATGAATAAGTGTTTTTCTCTATACATGCATCATCATAAATAACATCTGTATTTAGTTGCTTATAGATTCTATTGATTTTATTATATAATAATTGAAATGAAAAACCATCTGAGATGATGTGATGGAGTTTTGAATACCATATATAGGATGTAGGACTTATTTTTATAAGCCACATCTTATATAACTGTGTATCATTTTTAAGATCAAAAGGAATTATAAAATCTTCTTCTATTGTTTTTATCGCTTTTGATTCATCAGACTCTTCTATGTAAGTCAAAGCCACATTAGGATCTATATCTTCAGTATGATATGCTGGAAATCCGCTCTTTTCTTCAAAAACAAAAGAAAAGATATCGTTCTCCTTGGCTAAAAGATCTATTGCAAGTCGAAAACGATTTACGTCAATACTTCCATGTATAAATGCGTAGCCTCCAATATTATATTTTGGAGACTCGTTTTCAAGCATCTGATCTAGCCAGATATACTTCTGTACGTTTGTGACATTATTTTTCATCAGACTGCTTTTGATAATTTAGACAAATAGTGACTAGGTAGTGTTGCTGTAATATTTTGATTTATAGAATCCATACGAACAACAACCTTATTATAATTATTGATATTTAGAATTTCACATTCTAATCCAGTAAAGGCTCCATACTCAATTAAAGCGATTTCACCTTTTTCTAACCTGTCTGTAGTCTTCTCTACATCCATAACATCCTCTGTAGTTAATAAGAATTTGATTTTTTGAATTTCACTATCTCTTATAGTAGCATAAGAATTACCGCACTTAACAAAAGTGCAAGCCCCTTCTGTATTAAATGTTGTATGAAAATCATTACTATTTTCAATGTTAACAAAGAGATATGATGGAAAAAGAGGTATCTCAATCATTTTCTTTCGATCACTCCATGCACGTACCGTCTTTACTAAAGGCAAGAAAGTTTCTAGACCTGCCTCTTGTAATAATTCATCTACTTTTCGTTCATGGCGTGACTTAACATAAAGAACATGCCATCCTGCTTTTAGAAGTTTTCCCATAACTGATTAGTTTTAGTTATACAATTACGATGTAGTAGCAATCGTATGTTTGATGTTTAAATGATAGAGTAGATAGAGAATCTTAAAAAAAAACATAGCTTCGCTTCCTTGACTCACATCACGTTCATTCTTAAAAGGAAATTATGTTTAAAAGAAACTGATCTTTATTGTATCATATAGTGTGATACAGAAACTCTCTTTAGTAATATGTTGAGAGTTGATTTCTGATTACGTATTCATAATCATTCCATCCAGGTTCAAAATTTCAACTGTTTATAGTAAGT
>CAKZKZ010000643.1 GCA_937124495.1 uncultured Dokdonia sp.
CGATTAAAGCTGGAGATGGAGATCTATTCATTTCAGGAGGTGTAGAGAATATGACACGCGGACCTTATGTAATGGCAAAGCCCTCAACAGCTTTTGGAGGAGATAGTAAAATGTATGACTCTACCTTTGGATGGCGTTTTATCAATCATAAAATGAAAGAGCTATATGGGGTTGATGGCATGGGAAATACCGCCGAAAATCTAGTGGAGAAATATAATATCTCTCGTGAAGATCAAGATGCATTTGCCTACCACAGTCAGATGAAAGCAGCAAAAGCACAATCTAACGGACGACTTGCCAAAGAAATTATTCCTGTAGAGATTCCGCAACGTAAAAAAGATCCTATTATCTTTAAAGATGATGAGTTTATAAAAGCAAATAGTTCAAAAGAAGTTCTAGCAAAATTACGTCCTGCTTTTAAGAAAGAAGGGGGAAGTGTCACCGCAGGAAATAGCTCAGGATTAAATGACGGGGCAGCAGCAACAATCATTGCTAGTGAAAATGCTGTAAAAAAGTATGGTTTAAAACCGTTGGCTCGTATTGTGAGTTCAGCCGTTGTAGGAGTAGAACCACGTATTATGGGAATTGGACCTGTGCAAGCTTCTAATAAAGCATTAGAAAAAGCAGGATTGACCATGGAAGACATGGATGTGATAGAGCTTAATGAAGCCTTTGCATCACAAGCTTTAGCATGTATTAGGGAATGGGGATTGGCAGATGATGATGCAAGAATCAATCCTAATGGAGGATCTATTGCTATTGGGCATCCATTAGGAGTGACAGGAGCACGTATTGCTTACTCAGCAGCATTAGAGTTGCAGGAAACGGGGCAACGATATGCATTAGTGACTATGTGTATAGGTGTTGGGCAAGGATATGCTGCTATTATTGAGAATGTAACTATATAAGCTTTCGCGAAAGCGTACTCAGAAACACACAAATATGAAAATACTCATCATAGGAGGAAACGGAACCATAGGAAAAACAGTAGCAAAACGTTTTTCTGAAAATCACGAAGTGCTTATTGCTGGAAGATCATCAGGCGATGTTACAGTGGATATTGCTTCTTCAGAATCTATTCAAAAAATGTTTGAATCTGTAGGGAAGTTGGATGCAATTGTAAATATTGCAGGAGATGCTAAATGGGATACGTTTGATAACCTTTCTGAAGATGACTTCTATATAGGGATTAAAAGTAAAATGATGGGACAAGTCAATTTAGTACGTTTAGGAAGGGAGTTTTTAAATGATGGAGGTTCAATCACGCTCACCACAGGAATCTTAGCAGATGAACCCGTAGATATGACGACGAGTGCTGCCATGGTAAACGGAGCTATTCAAAGTTTTACAAAAGCAGTTTCTTTGGAACTAAAAAGAGGTGTTCGTGTAAATGTTGTTTCGGCAGACTTGGTAGAAGATTCTTACGAAAAATATAAAGACTATTTCCCAGGAAATACACCAGTACCTATGAACAAAGTCGTAGATGGCTATGTAAAAAGTGTACTAGGAAGAATCAATGGAAGTATTATACGAATACGAGCATAATAAAATACGTTTTCAATTTCAGTTTCGGTGTTGATCTCGACTTTAAAATAAACAGTTTATGATTTTAGAATCTTATATAAATGGCCAGTGGGTTACTGGAGACAATAAGAACACCCGTAATATGTATGATGCTATTACAGGAGAAATAATTGGTCTTACCAGTACTGAGGGGCTTGATATTACAAGTGCACTACAATACGGTCGTGATCACGGAAAAGTTTTGAGAGATATGACTTTTCAGCAACGTGGTAATATGATAAAAAAACTAGCATTGTATCTCAATAAACGAAAAGAACAGTTTTATGAAATTAGCTATAAAACTGGAGCTACACGTGTAGATAGCTGGATTGATATAGAAGGAGGTTTTGGTAATCTATTTGCTAATGCAAGTTTACGTAAGTTATTCCCTGATCAGTCATACGCTGTCGAGGGAGACCCTATTGATTTATCAAGAGGTGGTCGGTTTATGGCACATCATATTCTCGTCCCGAAAAAAGGAATTGCAGTACATATCAATGCGTTTAACTTTCCAGTTTGGGGAATGTTGGAGAAGTGTGCTGTAAATTGGATGGCGGGAATGCCAGCAGTGGTGCTTCCTGCTCCACAAACTGCGTTTTTAACAGAAGCTGTTGTTCGAGAAATCATCAATAGTGGGATACTTCCTTCAGGAGCATTACAATTATTATCGGGACTTACAACGTCTATTTTAGATACGGTAGAGAGTCAGGATGTGATCACTTTTACGGGAAGTGCTCATACAGGACGTTTACTTAAGGCACATCCTAGATTACTAGAAGAAAGTGTGCCATTTACCATGGAAGCAGATAGTTTGAATGCTGCTATTTTAGGTCCTGATGCCGTGCCAGGTACTCCGGAGTTTAACATCTTTATAAAAGAAGTGCGTAAAGAAATGACGGTCAAAACAGGGCAAAAATGTACTGCTATTCGTCGTATAATGGTGCCAGAAAATTTAGTAGAAGATGTTCAAATAGCATTAGGAAAGCAATTGGATAAAGTAACTATTGGTGATCCTCGATTAAAAGAGGTGCGTATGGGAGCTTTAGTTAGTAAAGCGCAAGTACAAAGTGTAAAAGATCAAGTAGCTAAATTGGCTAAGACTGCACAGATAGTTTATGGTAATTTAGATACTGTAGAAACAGTTGGAGCTGATGCGGAAAAAGGTGCTTTTATGAAGCCTATTTTAATGCGTGAGGATAACCCTTTTACAAATACTGAAGTTCATGAATTAGAAGCATTTGGCCCGGTAAGTACCACATTGCCATAGAAAGATTGAGATGAGGCTTTTGCTTTG
>CAKZKZ010000644.1 GCA_937124495.1 uncultured Dokdonia sp.
AATTCAAAATGTACAGGCACTACTCGATTTCCTAATCGTAATTTACTTTTATCTAAATCCCCCTCAAACTCCTGAAGTTCCACTTGATCTCCATTTCTTACAAAAAATTGATTATCCTCAGGCTTTAAACCATTAAACTGAAATGAAAGTCCATATTTTAAACGCAACCAACCACTATTTTCAAAAACTCTTGTTGTCCACGCCCAACCAAACTCTGCAAAACGACTTCCTGCTACTTTATAAGGAGAGTCTTCTAAAGACCTACCATCAGCAAGTGCATTATTTAAACCAACTGCAAAAACAAAATCTGAACGTGTACGTCTATTGTGATTCACTTTTCTTCTACCCTCACCATTATCTATAGCAATACCAAAAATCCTTTTTCCATTTACATCTTCATGACCAAGCCCCAACTGTACCTGCGCTCCCCTGTCCATCACTCCATTACGCTCTACTAACGCTATTTGAGCATCCACGATAGTTGTTTTATTATCTATATTTTTAGCAGCATATTCTGCGAGTTCTTTCTTTCTCCTTTCAGCATATTCAGGAGTCATTTTCCCTTTTTCCAAACGTCTATTGACATAACTTATCTGACCTTTAAGCATATTTTTTTCATACTCAACGATTTCTGCTCTTTTCATTTTTAAAGACTCAATACGTTCTTTTTTTTCTTTTTCTTTTTCAAGTCTATATTCTTTTTGAGCTTCTGTTTCTTCTTCTGATGTATCTTGGGCATGTATATTTTGGCCAAAGAATCCCATGCTCGCCACTAGGGCGAAAAGTATTATTTTTCTCATAATTGTGTGTTTTTATGCTTTTAAAATCTTGCTTGATGAAGGCTTTTTCAAAAGCGAATTGATGAATTGTTTTTAATTATTTCTATTTACGACAGCGTCTTTAGTCTTTTCAAATCCATCAACAACTGCATTAAAGATTTTGTTTCTGAAAGATTTGGGTGCCACCTCTGCTTCTACGTCTAGAAGTAGTGTGTTTGCATCTATTACTACTGCATTCGTTTTTTGATTAAATGTTTGCGCATTTACAATTTCTCGTTGGGCATTTTTAAGAAGTGCTTCCACCTCTGTATCAAGAACTGAATTTACATCTCCTATCTGAGCGACTACTTCTCCTGTGATTGCTTTCGCGAAAGCGTTATCCTCTTTTACAGCACTCGTATTTTCAATTTCTTCTTTTTCAACTTCAGCAACAACAATAGTTTCGTTTATAGCAGATTTCTTTTCTTTATTCGATTTTAAAACATTTTTATTTTGTTGAACTATATGGGCAACCGCTTGGTTTTTTCTTAAAGAACTATTCTGAGAACTTTCAGTTGTTTTTATAAGAGGCTTTTTATTTTCTACAACTTCTTCTTTTAAAACGACAGCTTCCTTTACTTCTTGAAGCATTTCCTTCTTCTCAGTATCTAATGGTTGTATTTGCTCAGTTGGATCTATAAACAAAGAATTTTCATTTACATCAACGAGTACTGGCTCAGTATCAGAATTCATATTTTGGAATAAAAACAAAGCTACTAGTGTACCACCTACAAAACTAGCTGCAATAGACATCCACAATACACGCTTACTTTTCTTCACTCCTTGTTGTGCATCTAGTTTTGAAGAGATTCGATCCCATGCAGCCATCGTAGGCTCAATGGTGCGCTCTTCCAGACGCTCTTTCATATTATCTTCTAGCTTAATCGGTGCCATAACTCAACTTATTTTGTGCATTTAATTTAGACTGCAATGCCTTTCGGGCTTTAAATAATTGTGATTTTGAGGTGCTCTCAGAAATCCCTAATGATTTTGCGATTTCTTGATGCTTATACCCTTCAATCGCATACATAATAAAAACAACGCGATACCCTTCTGGTAATTCATCTATGAGTTCTTGTATATGAGATACATCTAACTCATCTTTAATATTATTTACACTATCTCCTGTTTCAAAATCTCCATCTTCAGAGAAATATAACTTTTTGATAGTTCGCAAGTAAGAAATACTTTCTCTTACCATAATTCTTCGAATCCATCCCTCAAAACTTCCTGCAGCTTTGTATGTATGTAAATGTGTAAATACTTTTAAAAATCCATTACACATCGCCTCTTCTGCTTGATGAATATCTTTTACATAATATCTACAAACACTCAACATTTTTGGAGAGTGTAACTCATAAAGACGTCTTTGGGCAGCTCGATCCTGCTTAATCGCCTTTTTAATCAATTGTTTTTCGTTTGTAAATTGTATGACTTTCATCAACACTAAAAGATGGTTTCTATTTACATAGACGCACCCTTTTTCAAAAAGGTTGCCTGATCGATAAAAAAAATAAAAATATTTTATTTTTATGTATCAATATTCTAAATACAGTAAGAAGGTAAGGATTAAAATCAACCTTTATATTTCATAGGTAGGTATACTACTTTTTTCGTTTCAAAAAAGTCTTCTTGATAATAGTCGGTTAAATTATATATTTGGGCCGTAGAGAATTTTGCAAGCTCTTCTGTCAAGTCCCCTCCTTTAAGATATAAGATGCCATTTTTGAGTTCATGGACACTTTTCTTTTTTATATGACTTCTCACCCAACGCACAAAAGTTTCCATCTGTGCTACTGCTCTACTGACAATAAAATCATATTGCTCTGGGACATTCTCCACACGATCATGAGTTGTCTTTACATTGGTAAGACCAAGCCCAGCAACTACCTCGTCTACCACTTTGATCTTTTTACCAATGCTATCGACTAAATGAAATTGAGTTTCTGGAAATAAAATAGCCAAAGGAATTCCTGGAAAACCTCCACCTGTTCCAACATCCATTACTTGGGCACCAGGTTGAAAATTCATGACTTTAGCAATACCTAAAGAATGAAGCACATGTCTTAAATATATTTCATCTATATCTTTACGACTCACTACATTAATTTTGAGATTCCAGTCTTCATACAAATCCTTAAGAGTTGCAAACTGCGCTATCTGTTCCTCTGTAAGGTTTGGAAAGTACTTTGTAATGATATCCATAGGTAAAAAGTATTAGGCAAAAGTACCTAAATTAGACGTTAAATATTAAACAAGAGCCGTTGGATTCTATAATATATCGTTATTTTTGTATAATTCGTTTTGAGTTTCCGCTTTTGGTAAAGCCATCCCCTTAAAACAATAACAATTATGCCTTACAATGTTTGTAAATAAAAGGCACTATTTAATAGTATATGGAAACCACAATTA
>CAKZKZ010000645.1 GCA_937124495.1 uncultured Dokdonia sp.
ATTGATATCACTTATTTTATTGAGAAAAAACAACTTCCCCTCTAGCTTCTTGTTCTTTAAACCGAACCACTAAATCTAATGCATCTGGAATAACATCACTACACAAAACAATGAGAGATCCTTTCTTTGCATTATTTACGGCATACGTAATGGCTTCTTTTTCAGATGGAATAATCATAGTTTTTTTATTAGGATCTTTTGCTATAATACCATCGTTGAGCATCTTAATCAACTCCTCTTCCGTTTTCCCTCTTAAGCGTTTATCTTGACGTATAATCACTTCATCAAACATTTCTGCTGCAATCGTTCCCATCTCATTATTATCTTCTACTCTACGATCTCCTATGCCTGCAATAATACCAACGATGTATTCATGGTCAAGATTCTCGGTGAATTTTTGCAACGCTCTCATACCTGCTGGATTATGCGCATAATCAAGAAGAATAGTGAAATTTTCAAATTCAAATATATTTAAGCGACCTGGTGTTTGAGAAGCAGATGGAATAAATGTTTCTAAAGCAGCCTTCATATCCTCAATACTAATGCCTCTGATATTTGCAGTAAGAATTGCTGGGAGTACATTTTGAATCATAAAGGTAGCCTTCCCACCATAGGTAAGAGGAATATCTTCTACTTTCATAATACGCATTTTCCAAGTACCTCTACAAATGGTCACGTACCCATTTTCAAAAACAGCTGTGATTCCTCCTTTACGCTGTAATGCTTGAATTCTTGGATTATTTTCATCCATAGAGAATAAGGCTAGATTACTATCAATATTTCGACGCATCTCATAAACGAGATCATCATCTGCATTTAAAATAGCATATCCGTCTGGTAAAACGGTTTCCGGAATAACGCCTTTTACACGCGCTAGTTGCTCAATAGTATGTATTCCTTTAAGACCTAAATGGTCTGCCGCAACATTAGTTACAATTCCTATATCACAGTTTTTAAATCCAAGTCCTGCTCTTAATAATCCGCCTCTTGCAGATTCTAATACCGCAAAGTTGACGGTAGGATCTTTCAATACAAACTCTGCACTTGCAGGCCCTGTACAATCTCCTTTCATTAATAACCTGTTTTGGATATACACCCCATCACTCGTGGTATACCCTACTCTGTATCCGCTCATTTTTGCGATATGAGCTATTAATCGTGTTGTTGTAGTCTTTCCATTAGTCCCACTAATAGCGACAATAGGAATCCTTCCTGTATCTCCTTGTATTGGAAATAGTTTATCAATTACAGGTGCTGCTACATTTCGAGGCAATCCCGTTGTAGGCGCTAAGTGCATTCTAAATCCTGGTCCCGCATTTACTTCAAGCACAGCTCCTCCTGTTTCTGACAATGGCTTTGTGATATCGTCTGTCATGATATCTATACCGCAAATATCTAAATCAATGATTTTAGAGATGCGTTCTGCCATAGATACATTTGCAGGGTGTACAATATCGGTGATGTCTTCTGCAGTACCTCCCGTACTTAGATTTGCTGTGTCTTTTAAAATTAATCGTTCTCCATCTTTCAATACAGAATCTACAGTATATCCTGCGTCTTTGATAATTGTTTTGGTAAGATCATTAATCGTGATTTTTGTAAGCACGTTTTCATGTCCAAAACCTCTACGCGGGTCTTCATTCACTTTATCTACAAGTTCTTGAACCGTAGATTTTCCATCACCTATCACATGTGCTGGCGTACGAATAGCGGCTGCCACAAGCCGATGATTAATAACAAGTAATCTATAATCTTCTCCTGTAATATATTTTTCTACAATCACTCTACGAGATACTTCTTTAGCGGCATGAAACCCAACAAGCGCATCCTCATAGTTTTGAATATCTACTGTAATCCCTCTTCCATGATTACCATCTATAGGTTTTATAACCAAGGGATATCCTACATAACGACATGCTTCTTCAAGACTTCGTTCTTTGCTTATGATATCACCACGAGGAACTTCAACTTCCGCCTGTTCCAGTAAATATTTAGTGTCCTCTTTATCACAAGCTAGCTCTACACCTATACTACTGGTTTCACTAGTAACTGTTGCTTGTATCCTTTTTTGATTAGCACCGTATCCTAATTGACACAACGAATATTTATTTAATCGAATCCAAGGAATACCTCTACTTGCTGCCTCTTCTACAATAGAACCTGTACTGGGTCCTAATCTTTCCGCTTCTCGCAGCTCACGCATTTCTTGTATATCCTCTTCAAGGTCATACGATTTACTATCTATAAGAGCTTCACATATACGTACGGCTGCTCTTGCAGCATACCGCCCAACACTTTCTTCTATATAAGAAAAGACAACATTATATACGCCTTCTTCCCCATAATCTCTGGTTCTTCCAAAACCAGTGTCCATATCTGCTAATGTCTGAATCTCTAATGCTATATGCTCTATAATATGTCCCATCCATGTTCCATCTTCTACACGTTGAAAGAAACCTCCAGGCTCGCCTACAGAACAACGATGAGAGTACATTGTGGGAAACATCGTTTTTAAACGCTCTGCAAATCCATCAATCTTATCAGATGGTCGCTGCTCCATATCTTCCAAGTCCAGTACCATCACAATTAATTTATGACGTCTGACAGACCAGTAATTAGGTCCGCGCATAGCATTTATTTCTCTTATTTTCATATTTGGCAAGTTAGATTGATAATTATGTTCGTATTCTATAAATATATCATTTTTATAGAACAATTGATGTATTTTTGCAAACTGTTAAAAATGATGATCATGGCAAAAGGAACACTAATTCCAATTGGGGGGAACGAGGATAAAGGAAATACAGAAAATGAGCAATACACGCTTGAATATGTTGAGGATGGTATTCTCTCCAGAGTTGTTAACGAGAGTGGAGGCCCTGAGGCCCTGATTATTGTCATCCCAACTGCTTCTAGTATTCCTGTAGAAGTAGGAGAAAATTACTTGAGTGCTTTTGACAAATTAGGATGTAAAAATGTTCATGTCATGGACATTCGAGAAAAAGAAGACTCAGAATTACCAGAAAACATAACATTGATAAAAAAAGCCGACTGTTTGATGTTCAGTGGTGGAAATCAATCTAAAATTACAAGGAAGATTCGTAATACCACCATTCACGATATCATTTTAGATCGTTACGAAAATGACACATTGGTCATTGCAGGAACAAGTGCTGGTGCCATGTGTATGTCTAAAGAAATGATTACTGGCGGAAGTAGCACAGAATCTTTTATTAAAGGTGCTGTGGGAATGTCTGATGGTATGAATTTCATCCCTAATCTCATTATCGATTCTCATTTTATTAAAAGAGGCCGTTTTGGAAGGCTCGCAGAAGCAGTTGCAAAATTCCCAAAACATTTTGGTGTAGGATTAGCAGAAGATACTGGACTTGTCATTAAGAATGGGGACACCTTTGAGGTGATAGGTTCTGGTATGGTTATTCTTTTTGATGCTACAAAGCTCAAACATAACAATAGAAAAATTCTTAAAGAAGGTACTCCTATGTCACTCGTTAACTTAAAGACGCATGTACTAGCAAATGGAGATCGCTTTAACTTTAGAAAAAAGAAAATTAAAGTACTACCTGTAGAAGCTTCTTTTGTATAATTTTAGCTTTTAGCTTTTAGCTTTTAGCCTTTTGAGATTTGAGATTTGAGATTTGAGATTTGAGATTTGAGATTTGAGATTTGAGAAATTTATTCTTTATAAATAGAAATCTCATGAGTCCCAAAAGAATCTTTCTTTGCTCTATACATCCCTTCTGTGTTAAAAGACATGGTACTATTCCCATGGACGTCAACAGCGATTAATCCACCATCACCCCCTATGGCTACTATTCTTTTTTGAATAACCTCATCGGCGGCTTCTTGAAGTGTCATTCCTTTATATTCCATAAGGCATGAGACATCATACGCCACAACACCACGAATAAAAAACTCACCACTACCAGTACAACTGACAGCACACGTGGCATTATTTGCATAATTACCAGCCCCTATCATAGGACTATCTCCTACACGTCCCCATTTTTTATTTGTCATTCCTCCTGTAGATGTTGCTGCCGCGATATCTCCATGAGCATCCAAAGCAACGGCACCTACAGTGCCAAATTTGCTATCCTTCTTATCACTATGATCCAATTGAAAACTGTCACTACCTCGTATCGCTAACCATTGCTTATGCCTAAGTTCATCATGAAAATAGGCTGCATCTTCTAGCGCAAATCCATGATCTTCTGCAAATTGCATCGCACCTTCTCCTGCAAGAAAAACATGTTCACTTTTCTCCATGACCTCTCTAGCCAAAGAAACAGGGTTTTTAATCCCTGTAATCAATGATACAGCACCTGCATTAAGCGTATTTCCATCCATAATGGCAGCATCCATCTCATGCGTCCCTTCGGCAGTAAAAACACTTCCTTTTCCTGCATTAAATAGTGGAGAATCTTCTAAAGCTTTTACAGCCACCTCAACGGCCTCAACAGCAGTACCATTTGCGTCTAGAATCGCATACCCTTGTTCCAAAGCAGATGCAAGAGCATCTTTATAAACTTTCTCTTTTTCGGAAGTCATATTCCCTTTAAGTAGCGTTCCGGCACCTCCGTGTATAGCAAGCGTAATTGGTCTCATCATCTTTAGTTTAAAGGTCGAAAAATACAAATAGCATTTTGATTATTACAGATACATCTGTTAACATATAAACGAAATTTTTTAACTTATCAACACTACTCCCATTTCTGGTTTCAACTTCTTACATTTGGGATACTTTAAAATTTCGCTTTCGCGAAAGCGTAAAAACAACGACAGTGACGAACACCGAAGAGAATACTCAAAAAAGACTTTTTTTACTAGATGCCTTTGCCCTCATTTTTAGAGGCTACTACGCGCTCATTAAAAACCCAAGAATCACGAGTTCAGGAATGGATGTAAGTGCTATAATGGGATTTACCAATAGTCTTTTTGACGTCATCCGAAGAGAAAGACCCGACCATCTTGCTGTCGCTTTTGATAAAGGAGGAAGTAGCGCCCGTGTAGAAGCTTTTCCAGACTACAAAGCAAATCGTGATGAAACGCCAGAAGCAATAAAGATTGCTGTACCTCATATTAAGGAAATTCTAAAAGCCATGCACATTCCTATCATAGAACGTGTAGGTGTAGAAGCAGATGACCTTATAGGAACGCTCTCTAAACAAGCTGAAAAAGAAGGATACAAAGTGTTTATGGTGACGCCAGATAAGGATTATGCCCAACTGGTTTCTGAAAATATATTTATGTATAAGCCTGCCCGTATGGGTAATGGGATTGAAATTTGGGGAATTCCAGAAGTACAAAAACGCTTTGAAGTAGAGCGTCCAGAACAAGTCATTGATTACCTAGGAATGATGGGAGATGCTAGTGATAATATCCCTGGACTTCCTGGCGTAGGTGCTAAAACAGCAAAGAAATTTATTGCTGCTTACGGATCTATGGAAGGATTGCTTGAAAATACAGATCAGCTGAAAGGGAAAATGAAAGAAAAAGTGGAAGCAAATGCTGAGCTTGGAATTCTTTCTAAACAACTAGCTACGATTATGCTAGATTGTGATGTTACTTTTAATGCTAAAGATTATGAACTTTCAAAACCTGATGCTGAAGCAGTAGGCAAGAAGTTTGAAGAACTGGAATTCAGACGTATGAAAGATCAGTTTGTAAAAATATTTTCTGAAGAAGCAATACCGACTCCTCAGGCAGCTACGACTACCAAAAAACAAGCACCTAAACCTGCTGCTGGTGAAGGGCAGTTTTCGTTATTTGGCGGAGACGGAGATGCAATGACAGAAACAATGGAGGCTGGTTCTATGCGTAAAACGATTAAAGATATCCCGCATGTGTATCAAAGTGTGGATAGTCCGCTTTCGCGAAAGCTATTCCTGAATAATCTCCTACAGCAATCATCCGTATGTTTTGACACAGAAACAACTGGACTCGATCCACTCACAGCAGAGCTTGTTGGGATTGCATTTTCTTGGGAAGTTGGCAAAGGGTTTTATATTCCGTTCCCAGAAGATCAAACAGAAGCACAAACATTAATACAAGAACTGCTTCCGTTTTTTGAAGCAGCACATATTGAGAAAATTGGTCAGAATTTAAAATACGATCTTAAAGTACTCGCAAAATATAACGTGAATGTAAAAGGGAAATTATTTGATACTATGCTCGCGCATTATCTCATCAATCCTGATATGCGTCATAATATGGATGTACTGGCAGAAACCTACCTTAACTATTCTCCAGTTTCTATTACAGAACTCATTGGAAAGAAAGGAAAAAATCAACTCTCTATGAGAGATGTCCCGCTAGATCAACAAACAGAATATGCTGTAGAAGATGCAGATATCACATTACAGCTTAAAAAACATTTTGAAAAAGAGTTAGACGAAGCTGGTACACGTACACTTTTTGATGAGATTGAAATCCCATTACTTCGTGTTCTTGCTGCTATGGAACTGGAAGGCATTAATCTTAATGTCGATTTCCTAAATGAACTAGCTTCAGAATTAGAAACAGATATCACGCGATTAACTTCAGAAATCTATGAAACCGCAGGAGAAGAGTTCAATATAGGCTCTCCAAAACAATTAGGAGAAGTACTTTTTGATAAAATGAAACTGGTAGATAAGCCTAAGAAAACAAAAACAGGGCAATACTCTACCGCAGAAGATGTACTTTCATACCTTGCCAAGGACCATGAGATCATTCAGAAAATATTAGATTATAGAGGTCTTGCTAAATTAAAATCTACCTATGTAGATGCCTTACCATTACAAGTGGGCGCTGACCACCGCGTACATACAGATTATATGCAAACGGTTGCCGCTACAGGACGTTTGAGCTCTAATAATCCAAACCTACAGAATATTCCTATTCGTACAGAACGTGGTCGTCAGGTGCGTAAAGCATTTATTCCTCGTGATGAACATCACACCTTACTCGCTGCCGATTATTCTCAGATAGAACTACGGATTATCGCCGCCTTAAGTGAAGAAGAAACGATGATGCAAGCTTTCCAAAGTGGAGAGGATATTCACGCCTCTACTGCTGCCAAAGTTTTTAATGTACCGCTAGAGGAAGTGACCCGCGAACAGCGTAGTAATGCAAAGACTGTGAATTTTGGGATTATCTATGGTGTTTCAGCTTTTGGGCTGAGTAATCAAACCGATCTTTCTCGTGCTGAAGCTAAAGAATTGATAGATACGTATTACAAAACCTATCCTAAGTTGCGTAATTATATGAGTGAGCAAGTAGATTTTGCTCGCGATAATGGCTATGTAAAAACAGTATTGGACAGACGTCGTTACTTAAAAAACATCAACTCAGGAAATGCTATCGTACGAGGTGCTGCCGAGCGTAATGCCGTCAATGCTCCGATACAAGGAAGTGCTGCCGATATTATCAAAATAGCGATGATTAACATTTATAATAAGCTAGAAAGTAGTGATTATAAAACAAAAATGCTCCTTCAGGTTCATGATGAATTAGTTTTTGATGTACCAAACAATGAAGTAGATGCCATGAAAACACTCATCAAAACTGAAATGGAAAGTGCTTTCAAAATGGCAGTTCCATTGGACGTAGAAGTAGGTCTCGGTCATGACTGGCTAGAAGCGCATTAGAAAGTACTAAATTTGAAATACGAACGACGAGGTATTCTAAAGTTCTAAATCAAAGACCTGATCTTGGTGGTTGTTTTTAAAAAATCAAATCTTTTCCTTTTTTGATTTTTTAAAAACAGTATAGCTTCCCTCCTAAAAAGGAGGGATTGAGGGAGGTGTAAAAATAGTAACTATAGATACCTTCTAAATATTTGAAGTATTTCCGCTTTCGCGAAAATGTATACTGTAGTCATTTCGACAGAGCCAGGTACGAGTGATAAGGAATCGTATAATAGTATTCAAACATAAAATAGAGTACTACTCTATTTTAATACAACATGTCATTCTAAGAATGCCGAAGGATCGAGATGACTGAGTATATAATTTCGCCGAAAGGCAGAAAAATATCCACAGATTAAAATAAAGGAAACGAATCATAAAACTACCTTGTTTTATATCTAAAAAACAAAGCAATACAAACAAGCAATGTAGCTAGAACTCCATACCAAAGTAGGTTAGATTCTTTTTCAGCCACCGCTGTATCTTCTCCATATAATACAAAGCCTGCCCAATAATAGGGTTGTGATAATTTGGTATCTGTATACTTCTTGACATACTCTTTCTTTGCATTTTTAAGTGCCTGTGATTTTAGCTGTCCTTTTTTTAAATTTTGATAAAAGCTCACCATGATTTCTTTTGTAGCTTGATCTGGAACTTCCCAAAGACTTGCTACAGTGGCAGGCACACCAGCAAAAGTAAACGCACGTTGAAATGACTCTATATCGGGACCTAAATTACTAGCATCGACACCTGTATTACATGCACTAAGAACCGCCAAATCTGCACTTAAATTTAATCCGTATAACTCCTCTAAATACAAGTCGTCCTTTTGAGAGTTTTCATCACCAAATAATAAACGACTCATACTTGATTCCTTATTATTAACTTCAGCATGCATCGCTAAATGTAATAACTTATGTTGTGAAGCCGTTTCAATAAAATCTTGTTTGGTTAATTGCTTCCCTTTATACAAAGTAGATGAAAACAGCTGACTTATAAGCTCTGATTCTTTCTGTGCTCCTTCTAAAAAAACAGGTTCACTTCTAACGGCCAACTCAACATTAGAATTTGGGTATTCTGGAGCATATACTGCCAACTCACTATTATAATTTGCCTGAGTTACTTCTGGAAAAACAAATCCCAAATTAGACGTATAACTAATGGCATATTGTTCCGTAAGAAGGCTATTATCTTTTGATAATACCTCAAATGGCAATTTGGCTAAAATACCGTCAGGATTGATAATGATATGTTCAATACGTTCATCTATTTGAGGTAAGATGAGACTTGCAATTTCTATAGCTTCTTTACTATTAAACTTCTTATTCTTCAATGTAGCTATAAATTGATTGATCTTGTTTGCGTCGGATTCGGTCCAAGATTTCAAAACAACGTTTACATCATTCTTTACTATTGAATACATCGCAATTTGATCATCAAATACGATATATTTTATGAGTAGCTCATTTTCTCTAAGTTGGCTTTGTAATTCTTTAACTTTAAATTCTTTCTCCGTGAATAAACTTAGATTAGGATACGTTTCCTTTGTGAATTTTTCCGTTTGACTTAAAAGCGTCTGCAATGAATCTTCAACACTAGTGGCGTCTTCATATTTTGCATTAGCAATTAAACTACGAAGTTTATACTTACGAACTTGTAATGAATCTAACTCTGGAAAGCTATTGATTTGCCTATTTTGATTAAATTTTTGCCAGGCTAATAAATTTTGAATATTCTCAAAACGATTTAAAACATCAATAGGATCTATCTGTTGATTGTATCCCATTTTTTTTGTTTTTAAAATTCCCTGTATAATTTGACTTAAATAGGCTTTTTGAGTTTTATTGAATTTCCTTTTGTCATAACTATTTTCAAACTGCAAAAACGTCATTGGATACAACTCTGCTATTATTTTTTTAGCTTCATCATCTTCTGGAAAATATCTATCTAGTTCTTCTGAAATTCTTAACAATAATTTGGTGTGACCAAAGATTGAGCTTGGTTTGAAATTACTGAAGTCCTTAGCCAACTTCGTGGAGTCAGAATGTACTTTTTCTACTGCTTTATAAAAAATAGTAAGTGCACTATCTTTTTGTTTTAGCTTTGCTTTTATGAGTCCTTTTTGTGCTAAAAAAAAAGGTCTTCTTCCGTCAGTCTTTGATAATGGTTTTAAAAGTTCTGATATAAGTGCATCTGCCTCTTCTAATTCATTGGATAAAGCCAATGTCTTTACTTTATTATATTTATAGGTGACTAGATTACCCTTATATCCTTTATTTCCAACTAAATCTATCGACTTATCAATATAATAATGTGCCTTTTCTACATCTTTTTTTGTAGTGAATGCTTCAGGTTTACGACTCGCATACCAATCGCCAATATGATTAAGCGCTGTTGTATAATACACACCATCATGTACTTTATTAAAATCTGATATTTTATGAAGCCTCTCAAAATGATCTATACTTCTTACGATAGCTAAACTATCTTCTCTAGTTTTACCATATTTATAAAGTTGATATACCTTACTATATAATAAAATGATGTCATATTTATACCTATAACCATCTGCCTGCGTAACAGCACGATCACCTTCTTCTTTATTATTTATATAAAGTTCTTCAGCTTGTCTTAGATACCGTTTAGCATCATCAAAATTACCGTTGTACGCACATTGCTCTGACAAATACCTATATGCGGTTATGAGATAATCATAATCTACGTTTTTGACACTCCTTAAATACTTGACTGCGTTTAAAGTAGAGTTAAAAATCCCCCTATCTTTACCCGAATAATTTTGTGCTGATGCTTTGTCACTGTATAATTGACCTTTTAGTAATCGACCAGCTTCTGAATCATTACAAAATGTAATTGCTTTTTCTAAAGCTTTAACACTCTCTAAATAATCTTCAAGTTGATAATGCGCTTTATTTTGATATTTATATAGTTCAGCTACTTCTAAACTATCAATGACAGGTACTTTTAAAAGTTTAGGAATTTCTGTTTTACAGAAAGCGATTACTTCTTCTTTTTTTCCAGCTTCTAATAATTGACTTGCTTTATAACTTGGCTTTACTTGTAAAGTGTCTTGTTGTGATTTTAAAGGACTATTGAATGCATTAGCAAAGCCTATACAATTAATGAATACTACTAATGAGAGACTTAACTTAAAATTCAACTAGAATATTTTTAGGTCTTTAAAAATATGATAATAAAGGCGTTATTACAAACGCCCTTATTAATATTTATTGTTTCTCGATTTTATAACCAATGAAAATATGAGTGCCAGGATAAGAACCTGCTCTAAATGTAAAGTACTTTTCTTTGCCAAACTCAATTTCATTGAATGGTACTTTCAACCTTTGCCATTTAAAATCTAAAGTTCCCACAAGAAGTTTTTGACTTAAATTACATTGGATATCAAAAACCAAGTCATTATTTGCTGCCTCACCAGCAACCTTAAATTCTCTAATTATATCAATATTTTCTTCACCAAAATATCTATGATATCTAGATTCACCATCAACGACCTGAGCTAAAACTTTTTTTTCTTGATTATAATATCTTGATGGAAAATATCTTGAATTACTTTTACTTACATCCCAAACTCTATTTTTTTTATTACCCAAAGGGTTGATTTTTACACTCCCTGAATTTGTCTTAGCATTTAAATAAACACCCATGGTTCCGTAAATATCAATTCCTTTATTAATTGATGATTGCTCAGGTGAAAAAGTGCGAATTTTAGTAAAAGTAACACGATACGTACCTGAGTAATCTTGAGTATTGTTATCACTATTGTTATTCGCAGCTGAAGTATTACCATTTAAGTCATATCTATAAATAGACTTATCTGTACTTGTTGCCCATATCTTTCCTCTATGTACATCTAGACTCACAAAATCTGTTCTTGTGCCAGGTAAAGGAAGCCATTTCTTCTTTGTTTTACTCCATTTAAATATACGTCTGGATGTACCTATTACATACGCATCAGTTGTTGCAAAATCTACAGCAATATCAAGTGCTGCTCCTGGCATAGATTTCCATCTAGCATTTTCATATTTCTGAATGCTTTTATCATTCATTAAAGCCCAAGCAACTCTATCATTTATAGGCGCTACTTTATCTACATCAATGATTACTCGCGACAAAGGCCTCTTCCAACTCGTCACATATCGCTGTATATCGCCTCCTTTATCTTTATGAGGTGCCCAAACATATCCTGTATTATCAGAAGCTACATCAGTACCAAAAGCACTTAACCACTTCCAACTGGAAGATCCCACAGAACGCATAACCTTATC
>CAKZKZ010000646.1 GCA_937124495.1 uncultured Dokdonia sp.
ATTAAATGCTCTAAGCGCATAAAGCTTGCTAGTTCATAATGGTTATTGAAGTACTTATTAACGATTCGGTTTTTATCAAATCGATCTTCTTCCCATCTGGCAAATGGAGGATTGGTAACCATTACATCAAAATGATGCTTCCACTTCTGCGGGAAAGGCTCAGAAGCATTTAAGGCGTGTAGTTCTGAAAACCGCTGAAATTTAAGTGAAGCCAAACGCGAGGTATCAATCTCATTAGTAATAGTTTTATGAGGTTTCGCCCCGACAAGCAAAAGTCCATTACCCGCGCTTGGCTCAAAAACTGCCTCGGCGCTTCTCATGTTTGTATACTCGGCAAGCATAGCTCCGATCAAACAAGGAGTAGAATACTGCTTATACTTTTCCTTACTACTATCCGAATAGGCATAAGTGGGTTGTACATGGCTCCAAAATCGGATCATTGCTGTTAAACTTGCTTCAAATGGAGTGATTTGAAGGTACAATTGACGATACCATAAAAGCCAAGAGAGTTCCACCGCTTCCCATAACATACCAAGGGTAGGTGTAGATGTGGTGTCTAAAAGCGCTTCTACTTTCTTTTTAGAAAGGCGCTCTCCTTTATGATAATGCGTGTGCATGATCGCCACCACTTCATCTAAATACGTAGTGTCTTGCTCTGGTAATGCTTGGTTTTCTGAATCACTAGTGCTTTGCAAACTATCTATATACCCTTGTATATTCGCTTTTGATTGCTCTAAAAGTGTGATCGTCCACGCTCTGTTTTGATATTCTTCTTTTAAAGCCCCTTTAGCTTTTCCTGTGTTGGGGTTAATGAGCTGTTGTTGTTTATCTTCTTCATACGCGATTTGCTCCTCTATAAGAGTGATTCCAAAACCGACATCTTTTATAGGGCGATAATGCTCTATAGCGTGCCACCACTGTTTTTTATCGGTAGTATTAGAGATAATCTCTCCTAGTGGACGTACCCCTCTGTAATGTGTATGAAGATTGATATACGGGTAATTAAGCAGGATGGGTAATCCTAGTTCTTTAAAAATCATCTCTCCATGATTCTGGAAAAAATGTAGCAAGGCAGAACGACTTACTGAAAAGCCATAATCTGTAGGATGCGGAAATTGCATAAGTTCAAAAAGAGCGACCGATGGCACACTATCTAAAGTATCACCTGTAATATGCTGTAAATACGGATACTCTTTTTTATAGAGCGTTTGGTTAGAATAGCTAATATCTCCATAAGCGAAATGCTTGCCCACTCTCTCAGGAATAAGCATATTTTCTAGCGTTTCTTCGTGGATGTTTTTTACTTTTGGTAAGTGAGAAACCGTTTTTAACTCTAGAAGTCTAAAGAATTCTATAAGGCGTAAGACCTCAAAAGTAACGGCATTACTAGTTGATTCACTATAGTGCGCTCTAAAATCATTTACAACTTGCTTTATATCTTTTACTAGATCATCAGATTCGCTAACATCTAATAAATCATCTATAAGCGATTGAGCTATGTCTTTATCCTGCTCTAAATCATCTATCGCTACCTGTAATTTCTGAATGACACTCTGAACAGTACGATATCCATTTGCCTTCCTTTTTTGAGCATATTCTCTGTCAAGCCTAGAGATTTCTATTTTAGGTTTTTCTAGGATACTCTCTTCTTTTTTAGAGGGAATTTCTATTTCTATAGGGGTGGTTTCTTTTGGATTTTCGATTCTTTTTTTAGGAAGGTCAATCTCTTTTTCTATTGCAAAAGCTTCAACACTCTTTAGAACTGCTCTCATTCGTTTTCTGTGAAGCGGATCGTTGTTTAAAATAGCATCCCCATTTTCTATGGCAGTTTCTAATTGTTTTATGAGTGAGATAAATCCTGCTTTAAAGGCTTTTTTATGGGATGGGAATTGCGGATCGTATGTGCTAGGCGATCCAGAATAACCAGAAAAATCTCCATAGCCTTTTTGATAGTTTAACCCATAGCTATAGTTATCATCTTTTAATTGTGCAATCGTAATTTTAGCAGTGTACTTTAGTTTTTTAGCTAAGGGAATCTTATACTCCCAATGCTTTAATTCCTTTTCTATAGGAATTACTAATTCTTGTTCTTGAGATTCTTTATCAAATGTATTGTCTTCTTTTTCAGTTTCAGGTTCAATTTTAAGTTCAGCTTCAATTTCAGGTATAGTTTCAGCTTCGTGACTAGGTTCAGTTTCAGTTTTGACAGGTGTTGCTTCTTTTGGTAATTCGGTAGGTGTTTCTGTTATGGGTTCAACAATTATTTTTTTTGCGCTTTTAGTATCTTTAGCGTAAGAGTCTGCGCTATATAAAATGCGACCTTGGTTGAATAGTTTTCGACTATCGATTTTATAATTTTTAGGATAGACGTTAATTTTTCTAAGAGCATTTTTGAAATGAATTTCGCTAAATTGTTCTGCAATTTTGGTGGCTAATGGCTCTAGAGGTTCAAAGACTACATATTCTTCAATTTCTTTATCTGGATCTTTAAATACGAATTGTATTTTACTAAACATATCATCAGTAATGTGATTATCAGACGGCTCATAAGATGGATGGATCACAATAGTATTCCACGGTAGATCATTGTCTATTGCCTCTTGAAAATCTTTTATAAAACGATGATATGAGGGACGATCTTTAGCTAGTGACTTTGATGGAGCATATAGATATTCTCTAAACCCTAACTCTTTTAGGTACTCAGATATCTTTTTAGGAATTTCACTATCAAAGAGAAACCCAATACTCTTTTTTTCGTTATGTATGATTTTAAATTTCAAACTATGTTTTGTTTGAAGCCAAAGTAATTCAGCTTTATCAGGAATCCTTGGCGCGACTTTGGTAAAACGACAAAACAGAATTTTAACTATTTGATTTAAAATAAATTGGAAAATAAGAAAACGACCAAAGTCTAATAAAGGGTTGTAATCAGACCTAGTTTTTTAAGAGTAAATGGTTGTTTTTAAGCTAAAAATTTAAAAGCTTGCTATTAAAAAGCAGCTCTGTTGATACCAACAGAATTGTTTTGCTTAAGAAAAAAGATCGTTCTTTAAATAATTCGTTGTAGATGATGAGCATATAAAAATTCATCACTCAAAAAACCTGTTTTGATATCAACAGAGCTGTTTTATTCAGAAAAAAAGATTTTACTTAAGAAAAAGAGTAGTAAAATTAGGGTGTAAAATGGAGTACTCAAAAAACCTGTTTTGATATCAATAGAGCTATTTTATTCAGAAAAAAAGATTTTACTTAGGAAAAAGAGTAGTAAAATTAGGGTGTAAAATGGAGTGCTCTAAAAACCTGTTTTGATATCAATAGAGCTATTTTATTCAGAAAAAAAGATTTTACTTAGGAAAAAGAGTAGTAAAAATTAAGGTGTAAAATGGAGTACTCAAAAAAACCGTTTTGATATCAATAGAGCTATTTTATTCAGAAAAAAAGATTCTACTTAGGAAAAAGAGTAGTAAAAATTAGGGTGTAAAATGGAATACTCAAAAAATCTGTTTTGATATCAACAGAGCTGTTTTATTCAGAAAAAAAGATTTTACTTAGGAAAAAGAGTAGTAAAAAATAAGATGCAAAATGGAGTACTCAAAAACCTGTTTTGATATCAATAGAGCTATTTGGTTTAGAAAAACACATCTTAAATTCAATGGTGTTTTTCAATTTTCATTACATTCGATCCAAGAAAATTTTATAGTGAATAAAACAAAAATACTTCCTGAAGTAGTAGCAGATTTTATCGATCCTCTTTTTGTGTGTGAAATAAAAAACACAAAAAGCATATTTGTAGTTGAACAAAGTGAATTTGAAGCTGCTACAGATAATAAATATGTTGCTTGCAAGAAATTAGATTATCGTGAAGATGCAGAAACGATTATGTATTCTGCCCAGAATGCTCCAAGAATTATAAAGTACAAAAGAGAATTACAAAGTGTGGTTTTAACTTGAATTGCTATTTTAATTGAACACAATCAGGTTGGTTTTTAGTAAATCTTTGAAATCATACGTCTTTCTTTTTTACTGCTCTTTATATATTTAAAAACAAAAATATATTAATTATTAGAGTAGAGAATTTTTTCAATTATTATACTCTATAAGTCTTTAAATTGAAGGATGGCCTTTCTGGCTAAAACGCAACATATAATCATACACATTATAATAAAGAAGATAGTAGATATATATATTCCATTACTAAAAATCTCAGCTCTTAAATTATACATTAGGGTTAATAGACTAAATAATGGAGCGATTAGAACTACAAAAACTCTTTCTACACTTTTAAATTTATCACTTCCATTCAATGCTGTCCAAGAAAACTTTTTAATATGATCTTGATCTTCGATATTGATGATTTCTTTTAAATGTAGAAGATTAGAATAAAGAAAATAAACAAGTAGGATTATTAAGATGGGAGATGCAATAATAAAGAAAGAACCTGGAATTTTAATTCCTAAAAAATGGATAGATTGTTTTTCGGCAGAGTAATTATTTAATCCTTCGTTTATGATAGGTAATAAGTCTTTAAAACTAGTTTGCCTTTCGCTTACATCAAAGATATCATCTCCATTAAACCAAACAAGCTTGTCACTATCTTTCTTTAATAATGTATTATCATTTTTTTTTGTTTTCAACCAATATTCAAAAGAAGTATTTGGAATATCTTCGATAGTTCCACGAACTACACTTTTAAAAGCAACATTCGTAGAAGTAATTTTAAAATTCAGGGACAGATCAATATTTTCAAGAGCGTAATAGGTAGATGAATCAAAAGAATTTCTTATCCCACCAACATTAACATCATCAACTTGTATCTCTTTTAGATTACTATTAACAAAGAATGAGATAATATCTCTTTCTAAAGATTCTAGTTCAGGAATAAACCATTGGAGATTTTTTTTTGTTTCTAATAAATTGATATTACTTAAACTTTGAAAATTACATTCAGATATGTTATTGAATTCTGATCTTTTCAGGTATAAACGACCGCTATAATCCAATTTTTCAAGTTCACTTATTATTTTATCTATACCAGAAATTTCAATATTTAAAGTGTCAATCTTATTTAAAAAATTATCAATATTGTTGTTAGGTATTTCTATGATTTTTTTATTAATGAATTGATCATAGGCACTTATATCTAATTTGAGTAATTTTTCAACAATTTCTTTTTTATATACTAATTTATCTGGTTTTCGAATAGAAAAAGAAAATAGTGTCGTAATACTAGCTATAGCTAGTATCAAAAAATAAGATTGTCTGGCTCTTTTTAAGGAATCGTCTATCATAGATGGTCAATCTGATTTAATAAATCAAATAGTTATAAATAATTAGAGTTTCTTAAAAAATTACTGTCTAAATAATTTTTTAAGAAACTCTAATTAAAATTTTAGAAAATTTATTCTTGTACTATTTAGAGTATACCTCCTCCAGTTACTGTTTTAGTGCAATCTCCTTCATGACAATCAGAACAAGATTTACCACTTGGATCAGGAACACACCCAGTAGTGGAAGAACAATGTCTTGAACTACAAGAAATACCAACAAATCTAAGACCATTATTAAGATCTTTTTCTAATAAAGAAGTTGTTATGTATTCTTTGCTATGTGAACGTAAATATATTTCTCCTTCAATTTGTAGTAATTCGTGTCTCTGGTAGGTTATTGGAACAGATTCTGAAGCAGATAAATTAATTTCAAGAAGTTGTATTGAAGTTTGAAGATCAGATATATCTTTTAATTCAAATTCTTGATCATCATTACTTGTACAGGCTAAAAAGAACAAGGCCAATAGACCTAAATAAATTAAGTTTTTCTTCATTTTGATTTTGTTTTCCCCTAAAAAAATAGATGGTTGGTTTAAAAAAATATTTCTAATTTAATTGAACTTATTAAAGTTTAGGGGAGAGTAATCTCACTTTTGATTTGACAATGAGAAGATTAGCTCTTGATAAATTCAATTATAATTCTCTGCAATATATGATTTTTTAGCTATCAAAAAAAAATAAATTGATGATTTTCAAACATTTACGGTTTCCCGTAACGGATTACGGGAAGCCGTAAGTAGCTTTTAATATGCGTAAATATTGACCATTCCATTACCTTTATTTCAAAAACATGATTTATATATTATTAACTAAATAAAGAGCTAAAATATGCTTAAACACTAATAAATTACAAACAAATTACTGATTCTGATCTATAGTTTCAGTAGTTTGTAATAAAAGGCAATAAGAATTTCTAAATAGTTAATGACAAACAAATAAAACGTTTCAGTACCTTCAAATTTTAATTTTAGCACATCAATAAAATCTCTATATCTATAAAAGAGAGGCGTCACTAAAAATAGTGATACTAGGATTATGAGTACTCTCATGGTATTAGTTTTGAGTTTTGAAGTAAATGAAAAATAAAAGCACATAGGCTCATGTATAGTAGTCATATAACTACCATAATTTCTAATATAGCTAGCTGAAATATGAAAACTACTTTAGAGTTCTCTTTTAGAAGTTTTACAAGCTTTTTTATATGTTATTTCTGCTCTTCATGGTATTAGTGCCTTTTAGGCAAAGCAATATATAAAGGGGAGCTTAGAAGATTATAGGGATTACACTTAATTCAAATAACATATTGAAATATCGTAATAATACAACTAAGCGCCCGTTTACATAGCCCATTTATACCTTTGGATAGATTCTTTGTGAAAAGTATACGAATTGATCCTATCTTTTATGAGTTGTAAATCGTCGAAACTAAAATGATACCAAGAATTCGCTTGTTCTTTATTACTGAAAATATGTGTTAATTTCTCTTCTTCATACGATGGAGCTTTCCAATAAGCGATGATGTCGCAATTTGGGTTTAACTCAAGAATTTGATTTTTATTAAATCTTGAAGCAGTGCTTTCACAAATTTTTATTAATTGTGTTTTACAGCAAAACAATAAATAAACGACACTTGTGTATGTAGTATTTATGGAAAGAGATTCGTTAATATCAAAATACCATCTATAAAAAGTTAATATATCTATTGTTGGAAATACAAGCGTTTTTTTCTTTTGGTATGATTGTCTATAGGTTAGATTTAAAGAATAAGAGTTAAAATCTTCTGTAGTTGTAACAAATCCATATTTCCTAAACTCAAGACAACATCGTAACTGAAAGCTATTAAAAGCTTCTAAGAAGTTGACTTGTTTATAATACTTTGCAATTATTTTACAGAATTCTAATGTTAAAGTGGTTCTTTTTTCTACTGATTGACGTGAAGAAAGGTCTAAGCAAAGACAACTTAATTGATTTTCTTTATTCACATAGAAAAGTCTGTACTTGTTATATTTATAAATTTCAATACCATAATACGCTGTTTTTTCTTCAGTAAGAAAAGGATTTAAAATAGTGGTTCCTTTCTTATTTAACTCCATAATGGCTGTACCACTAAGGGGATAACAATGTTGCTTTAAATAATTGTAAATAATAGACATGGGGTGGATGTTTTAATATACTATCATTCTGATTTGCAGTAAATTAAAACATAAAATTCATAACAAACAAATAGGAATATTAAATATTTTTTGATATGCTTACACAAATATAGAGGTTATCTTTTTAAGACTTTTTCGGGTAAAACTATGATCCTTCCAAACGATCTTCATACTATGAAGAGCTAATTGTTTTCTAAAAATTTCTTTTTCTAATAAGGTAGTAATATGTGTTTCCCAGTCAGAATCCTTTAAAACCAAAAGACCAGCTTCTTTGTCTTTTACAATAGAAGCTATGGGATGCTCTTTACAAACTATAGACGGTATTCCGATAGCAGATGCCTCAAGGTAATAATGTGCAGGATCATATTTTGAGTATTCAGACACATTAAAAAGAGCTATTGTTAGTTGTAAATTTAATAACTCTTGAAAATAATTTAAAAAGCTTTCTCTTTTAAAGAAAATAATAGTTGATTGATTAGTATACAGGCTTTGATCCCCTTTATAATCAAAAATAATATAACTGATATTATGCCCTTTTTTTTCAAGGTTTTTTACAAGTATGGGTATTAATTTCAAAAAGTTCTCTGATGGATTGAATACCCCTATATTAGATATTTTCGATTCATTTTTACCCGTAGGCTCTAAATTTTCAATACTTATCCTGGAGATAAGTGTTGGCATCGTAGTTAAATGACATTTTACATCTTTAAAGTAAAACTCAACGGCAGAACGATATTGCTTTTCTAATGATTCATTTTGACATATACAGATGTCGAGCATATTTATATTGGTAATTAATTGATTTTTTACAGTAGAATTAACCTTCTCATATTGCTTATGCCAAGGCGGGGTCTTATGATAATTCCTATCTAAATGCATCACTATTTGCAAGTGAGGATGCAATAAACGAAGTACTTTTACTAAATAGGTAATATCAGTTAGAATCGTTGGAAATACGATATAATTCGCCCATTTTAATAATCGTACATCTAACCTATCTACATAATCAAAAAAGTCTTCGCTAGATGGTTCTAATTCTATACTACTGAGTATACAAGTATGAGTTGTAGTTTTATTAAGTTCCAAAGCTGGAAGTATACTACTATAATATTCTTCAGATCGTAGCTTGGGATTTACATATAATACGTGAACTTTTTTATCGTGAAGGTCATAATTTGGATATCGTTTTACAAAAGGAGTTACTGTCTTTAAATGCTTATAATACTCAATAATGGTTTGCATAGGCGTATAGATGGTTATTAATGTATGGTTATAAACATTTGACCTGACTCATAATGAGCAATCAATTTGTCACTAGCTAAATCATAAATTTTAATCTTTTTAGCATTAGGACTATATTCGGTAATTTTGTTCTGTAATCTTTGCAAACCAATAGCTCTATCTTTGGAATGGGAATGGCTACTTTTCCAGTCTAACGAGTAGAAAGTTCTGATATTGCCATCTAAAAACCAGACAATCATTTTAGAATACGAGTCTATTGGAATTGCCCATTTCTTGCGTACTGCCATAGTTTTAAGATTTAAAAAAGCTTATGAACTCACTAAGTAATACTTCACTAGCACATTGCGTACCAAAGGTGTATATTTTGACCTGTTTTTCTTTAAGAATAACTATGCGAACTCCTATTGATTTTGATACCGAATCAACATTGAAAGTTTTAAGGTATTTTTTTAATTTTTCTTCAACAATGGATTTTCCAATAAGACTTGCTGTAAAACCATTTGTAAAAAACAAAGGAATCTCATCCAATAAAATTGTCTTTATAGGGGTGTTGCCTTTACATAATATAGATGATATTTTTTCTGCTTTTTGAACGATTTGTAGTGAAATCACTCCTTTATGATGTGATTTTTTTGCTAGCGAAGCGGTGTATTCTATAAAATGCCTCGAGATACGCTCTTCTTCAGTTAAAGAATCTGAAAAAATACCTATGAGTTTGTCTGAAATATTTTTTTTGAAAAGAGTCATACTTGATTTTTTTTATGAAATAATTGATTTGTGTCCCTTGTGAGGACAGCTGAGTAAAATGCGTGTAAAAGCTTTGGGCGGTTACCTTTACTTATGCGCGACTCACAGGATCTAAATAATTCTATACGGGGTTTCTGCTTACAAGTTGGTTTGTTTTCATTGTTTAAAAACAATCGTATTTGAGCGTGGGTAATACCTTTGAGCTTAGCTTGAGCTTTTCTTCTTTGATGAGCTTTCCACCAAGCCCTAGTGCCTGCAAAACCATTTTTATTTGTAGGATCGAAATACAGAAAAGGTGGCGGAATAAAACGTTTTGCAAGGTCTTTACTAATAAATTTCTTAACTAACTCTAAGCGCTGTCTGTAAATCATATCAACTCTTTCCAATTCAGAAGATTCAACTGGAGTGTACCACTTTAAAAGTAGCTCTTTGGCTTGTTGTACTTGATATTCCAGTAGAAATTCATCTTTGTAAAGTGTCTCTTTAGCCAGTTCCCAAAAAAAATCTACAAACCCTTTGAGAAAGGTGCTACGGGATGTTGACTGCTGACTTAAAACCTGCGCATCAGCTTGTCGTGTGTCCCGTTTTAGCACTTTTTTCCTTGTGAGTATTTTTTTTGACACTTTTTCCCTTGTGTGCCCCGCAGTGTTTCCAGTGCGACCTGATAAGAGACTTAATGAGCTCACATTTTTATGAGCATCTATTAGTATATTATTTATGTTTCTAGAATTGTAACTTGTATCTGTATGGTGACAAATTGACGTTATAGTGTTTTTAAAAATCTGATTTTCAATTTGTTCTGTTTTTTGATTTTGTAAGCCCTTTTGAGGCTTTTTAATAGCTTTTACACCGTTTATAAACAACACTTCTGAATTGATCCATAACTCATAACTATTATTACTCCCGTGCCATTTTTTATGGGTGATAACATCCGTTTCTATGAGTTTACTAATATGATGCTGAATAGTTCCGGGACTGCATACAAGTAGTTTTGAGAGTTGAGTATTATTAGAACATAATGAAAGAAGATTCTCTATAGACAAAAGTACTGTGTCTCTTGCCTTGAGTAGAGCAAGCCCATAAATACGTATAAGTTCCTTAGCCGTTGCAATCACGGGTTGTCGTAATTGCTTTGCTAAAAAAGTTTTAGATGCATTGCTATGAGCTATAAAAGCGCTTAGTTTTAAAAAGGATTGACCGTAATCAATTGGAAATGGTAACGCCATAAGAGTCCTTGGTATAAGTGAAAACTTATTCCTATTAATGATAATTACTATAAATTAATGTTTAGGAGATATTCTAGCCGTGTGGTGAATTTCGCTAGATTAGGGTACTATAATTTTAACGACTTTTATATCGTTTTACAAGCGTATCGAACTTTTTGTTAAGCTCTTCTTCTTCGTCAAGTTTCTTTGCTATTAAAGCAATACAAGTCTTATAAAGAAAACTTTTAGTAAAGGCTTTAATTTTCTTGTTGTTGTAGAACTTTGAGATCGTTGATCGTGATGTGCCAGTTTTTTCACTTAGGACTTTAACTGGTTTCTCATAGAGACCAAACATGGTCTCTACAACATTTGTGATTCTTTTCTGATTCATATACAAAAGGGTTTTTCATAACGTGGTGCATTTTTTTTAAACAACTCAAATATTTTGCCATATTTGACACTTATAACAAATAATTTACTATTATTAGTATAATATTTGATGATAAAGTAACAAAATAAGTTTCACAAAAACTACGATATCGCAGAATTGACTTAGAATTAACTGAGTTATGACGCTTTGTTAAAGTAGTTGTGAAGTTTCTGTGAAGTTTCTGTGAAGCTTTTGTGAATGAGTTGTGACGTTTTGATGTCGCAGTTCTGACTTAGTAGCATACTAATTTTAATATCTTATATTCACATAATCAAACGTATAATAAAAAACGACAAATTTTCTTATGCAAACATCACAACCAATCCTACATCCAGAAACTGTTAAATTTTTGGAGGTTATTGAAGAAATTAAAGAAACTAACAGATTATTAAAGGTAGAACCAAAAACAAATAGCGGAATATCAAGTATCATTTACCCTACTGATAGAACTATTTTCTCCAAACTTAAAAATGGAATGCGAAAACGAGTTCCTATGGATGCCCTACGCGAACTTGCCAAACATTTTAAAATTGATATGAAGTACATCTTTTATGACGGTTTTGAAATTAATTACTTCCCTGAAGTCTTACAAAATTCTGCTACAAATAGTAAGGCTAGTTTTAATGTGTCAGATGACCATTTACGCATCATTAACAAAAACAACTATAATGCCCTTGGACTCACCATGAAACTCTATGAGCAAATGATGACCTTACTAGAGCAGAATCGCAACTTATCTGAAAAACAGAAAGTTAAATCCAAATAAAACAAAGTGCTATCGCTTTCGTGTATGCGTAGTATCGTTTTGATATCTACCTAGTGACGCTTTCGTGTCGCAGAATTAACCACGCAGTGTATTTAAACGTTTCTTAGCTTTGGTAAGTACTCTAAGCA